>JBFGHF010000110.1:0-9039 GCA_041578355.1 Acidobacteriota bacterium | reverse complement strand
GCCCAATCGTGGCGCTGCGTGAGAAATCCGGAGCGATTCTCGTTGGGGGAACGGTAACGGGGGCGGGAAGGGTCTCGAAATCCGCATCCGTCTCCTCCGACACTCTTTGTCGGCGCCGCTTCCGCGATTCCTTCAGTTGGAAGGAGAATCGCCACCAGGTGAAAAGAAGGATCGTCGAGGCGACTCCCATCCAGAGCAGCCGATTGGTCAGGAACGGTCCTGCCAGCTCGAGAAGCTGACTGTTCTTTTCGGCAACCGTCCAGTACTTGGTCGAGACCGTGAAGGCGGCCGCGCCGAAGGGATCGAGAACCACTGCCAGCCCTTCGTTTTCCAGGTCGTAGAGGAAGTTCTCGGCGATGGCGTAGGCCGTGAGCATCCCGACCACGCCGACATAGGTGGACACCATGCTGCGAGTCAGAGTCGCCAGACCGAAGAAGATGCAGGCGGTCAGAAAAGTGTTGGGAACGACCAGGATGAGAAAAGAGTGCAAGTAGGGAATCACGGAGAAGGGTCCCACCCGCTCGGCTTCCAGCCAGGGCATCAGACTGCCCGTCACGATCCCGATCACGGCTCCCAGATTGAGCAGAATCGAAACCGCCAGGGCGCCGCCGAAGCGGCCCAGCAGATACTCGCGCTTGCCCAGGCGGCTGCTGAAAAACAGTTCCTGCGTGTTGAGTTCCTGATCGCGGACGACGGCCCCGGCAACGAAGGCGGTGGTCACGAAAACTCCCAGGAAGCTGTTGATCAGCAGCATCTGCATGATCACGTAGGGGGCGTTCCGATGGATTTGTCCGATCGAACCCCCGAGGACGACGGCGTCGGTGGTGACGGCCAGAAATGTGATCAGGGAGAAAAAGAAGAGACCGATCCAGAAAATCGGTTGCTGCAGGTGGTAGCGCACCTCGAATCGAAAAACTTCCCAGAGCATTCTTGCGGCTCCTGGCTTCCGGCCTTGGATCGACGCCTCAGGCGGCCACCGGTTCGACCTCTTTGAGGGTGGAGAAATAGACGTCCTTGAGATCGGGCTCGACGGCTTCGAAGCCCGGCCCGGGGGCCTCGGACACGACGTGGACCACGGTTCGGCCCCCCGAGAGTTGGGTGGAGATCACCTGGTGTTGGCGCTCCATCTCGGCCAGCCGCGCCCTGTCGACGACCCGGCTCCAGACGCGGCCGCGCAGTTGTTCGAGCGCTTCGGCCGGCGTCGAGGCCAGCCGCAGGCGGCCTTTGGAAATGATGGCCATGCGGCTGCACAGATCGCTGACGTCCTCCACGATGTGAGTGGAGAGGATTACAATGATGTTCTCTCCGATCTCGGCCAGCAGGTTGTGAAAACGCAACCGTTCGGTCGGATCCAGGCCCGCCGTGGGCTCGTCGACGATGATCAGCTTGGGGTCTCCCAGCAGCGCCTGCGCGATCCCGAAACGCTGCTTCATCCCGCCCGAGAAAGTCCCCAGTTTCTTCTTGCGCACGTCCCACAGGTTGGTTTGCTTGAGCAGGCCCTCGACGACTTCCCTGCGGCTCTTTTTCGGGACTCCCCTGAGAATCGCCAGGTGATCGAGCATGGCCAGAGCAGAGATGCGCGGGTAGACGCCGAACTCCTGGGGCAGATAGCCGAGAATGCGCCTCACTTCGTCTTTCTGCCGCAGGACATCGATGCCGTCCAGATGGATTTCCCCTTCGTCGGGCTCCTGCAAGGTGGCGACGGTGCGCATCAAGGTGGTTTTGCCCGCCCCGTTGGGGCCGAGCAAACCGAACATTCCCGTCGGAATGGTCAGATCCACACCCCGCAAGGCCTGGACGCCGTTCGAATAGGTTTTGGACAATCCGCGGATCTCGAGCTGAAGACTCATGCACCTGCCCTCCCAGGAGCATTGTACGGGACGAAAAGTCGAACAGTTCCGGCGGTCGCGGCCGGGCGAAATCCGGATCCAGAGCCGGCGCCTTTTGAGGGACGGTTGCCGGTCCGAATCAGATCTTTTCGGCGATCCTCTCCACGGCGCGCACCAGTCGAGTCGCCAGCACCAGAAGGTAGATCGCAATGCCCAGCCAAACCACCAGGCTCAGGCCCATGCTCATGACGACGAAAAGTTCGTTGATTCCGATGCCCATGTGATGCATCCTCCATGTCGAGCGCTGATTGAGAAGCACAACCTCCGACCTCGAAAGTCCCCTGTCTCGCTGCGCCGCTTGCCCTACCGTCGGCTCGGCTGTTCGACGGCTTCTCACTTCACCGAGTTCGAACGCTCGAACGGGGAAGTGCGAGATGGGATGTGCGAATCCCGAGGTCTCCGTGCTGCCGGTCTCGTCGCCGGTCCGACAGCGACCGAGGCACCTACAACCTACTCACCTCCCAGCAACCCGTAGAGCATCTTCTTCCAGGCCGGGATGTCGATTTCCCAGCAAACCTTCACGTTGGGTTCGGGGTGGCGGAGTTGCTCGGCCCAGACGTTGCGGTTGCGGATGTCCAAGGCGACACCCAGAGCGTCGACCACCGACATTCCCCGGGTCAGCTCGCTGCGGGTCTCGATGCTGACGTAGTGGGAGCTTCGACGGGTGCAGATGCGGGGATCGAGGGCGACGGCCATGGCCACCGGATCGGGCAGCGCCAGCCCCGGGTCGCCGGATTGGCGATGGTTGGCCTCGATCGCCGTGCGGTTGCAGTCGATGGCGAATTCGGCCAAGGGAGTACCGAATCGCCGCACTTTCTCGATTTCAGCCGGCAGCAGGTTGGCCTGGCGGCGACACAGCTCCCATCCCACCATCTCGAGTGGCAGGTCGCTGGAGAAGACGATCGAAGCGGCTTCCGGGTCGCACCAGAAGTTGTATTCGGCCGCCGGAGTCACATTGCCGACGGTGCAAGCCGCTCCGCCCATCACCACGCAACGCCCCACCCTGGCGGCGATGTCGGGCGCCTTGCGCAAGGCCAGCGCGAGATTGGTGAGAGGACCCAAAGTGACCAGTACCACGCCCGGATGCGAGCGGATTCCGTCGACGAGCATGTCGACGGCGTGACCTGCGGCGGCCCGGGAGCGGGGCGGGGGATAGCCTTGGTCGCCCAACCCGTCCACGCCGTGGAAGAAGCGCGCGTGGACGGCCGGACACACCAAGGGTCGCTCGGCTCCCGCGTACACCGGACAGTCCGCCTCGCAGAGCTCAACCGTGTAGAGGGCGTTTCGCAAGCCTTGGTCGAGCGGAACGTTGCCCGAAACGACGCTGATTCCGACAACTTCGACATCCGGGCTGCGCAGTGCCATGATCAGCGCCACGGCGTCGTCGGAAGCCGTGTCGGTGTCGATGAGGAACTTTCGCTTCGCGCCCGTCGCTGTCCGCTCGCCGCCTTCGCCCACCTTCCCAGTCTGCCGGAAGAAGCCCGCCGAGTCCACGGTCTAGCGGAAAGCGGCAAGCAGTAAGCGGCAAGCAGTAAGCGGCAAGCGACCCCAAAGGGATCGACGCCGTTCCGCTGGCCGGACATGACCCGCGTGGGTGCGGGCGGGGGGCGCAGCCAATGGGGAGGGCGGAACGGCGTCGCCCACGGTCGAAGCGGCTCACCTGGGAAAAGCGCCGCTCGACGACGCGGGATTAACTGTTGGCCGGCGCTAGGGCGATTGAGGCCAGTCGTTGCCTCCCGGCTTGACGTCGCCTGCTGTGGTGGGAGAGCCGGAGCTGTCGGTTCCGCCGGAGCCTGTCTTGGGCCAATCGTTGCCCCCCGGCTTGACGTCGCCTGCCGTGCGTGGTTGCGTTTGAGGACTCATGTCGGATCCTTTCGCTTGGGGAGAAATCCGATCGTCGCTCTGGCAAAGCGGCTCCGCCGGCGTCTCCCGGTTGTTAAATGTTCTTTTTAATACGTGTCGTCAGGCGGCAAAACGTTTCACTCGGGAGACGATTTGGAGCGTTTTTGAAGATTCAGTCTCGACCCCCTCCGGATCGGGGCGGCAGGGAAGCCTCCCCAAGGCTTGTCGAGAACGGTCTCTCGCGGCTGATCACCTGGAAGGCGCCCCAGTAGCATGGCGGGGCGAATCGGTCGCTCCTCAGCAGGGCCAGTTTGGCTCTGCGCAGGGATTCGGCGGGGTTGAGGCGGTTGGTCATCAATTGGTCGTAGAAGACCTCCATCAGCTCCGCCGTGGCCTCGTCCTCCAACCGCCAGAGTCCCGCGACCACATTGCGCGCTCCGGCCCGCAAAAAAGCCCAAGCCAGCCCCACCAGCCCTTCCCCGGCGAAGGGATTGCCAGCCCCTTGACAGGCCGAGATGGTGACGATCCCGGCATCGATCGGTATGGAGTGGATCTGTCCCGCGTAGAGCCTGTAGTCCTCGGCCGGCCCGGAGAGAATGATCGCGGAGCGCAGGGGGCTGAGGGGATCGGCGACGGCGTGCGTCGCGAAATGAATGACCGAGTAACGCCCCGGTTCGGAGAGGCGGTAGGCCTTGGGTGTCGCTTGCGAGCCGCGGACGACCGCGGGGCTGGGGAAGTGCCGGCTCACCGCCCGGATTTCCCGCTCGATCGCGGCCAGGCGGGGAAAGGTTCGATCGGGATATTGAGGATCGGCGATCAACAGCAAACCGTCCTCTTGGCCCGGCCCGCCCTCCTCGGACGTGGCGAGCAGTGCCAGCGAGGGCGCCGTGGCCAGGACCGCATCTTCGATCCAATAGCGCCCTTGGCCGGGTACTATCAAGGTCTCGAAGTTCAACTCGTTGAGCGAACCGTCCGGCACCAGCAAAACCCGGCTCTGATTGCCGAGTAGTTCGGCTGCGGGCGCCACCAGTTCGGCGAAGAGCCGTTCGCCGTCCGGGTTGGCGTTGGCCGCGGTGTCTCGACAGGTTTGGTTGACGCTGTAACCGTAGGCCCGCACCAATCGATTCACCTCCTCCTCGCCGGGCAGCGAGAAGGAATGGATGCGGGTCCCGTCGACGACCCACAGGAACGACCTCCCGGGCGCCAGCCAGTAGGAGAAGAGCAGCGCTCCGAGACGATCGGAAAGCTCCCGAAAACGGTCGGCCCGAGCCGCCAGCTGGCGTTTTTCGGGTCCCCATTGATCGGTCAGAACCCGTGCGCGCCAGAGCTCGGCGGCCTCGATCGCTTGATCCACCTTGCCGCGGCCCATCAGCAAGGCCACGTAATCGTCGAGAAAGCGGTTGGCTCGCTGTTGGAAGGTGATCTTGGAGGGATTGTCCTTGAGGATTCCCCCCGCCCGTTCGATCGTCCCCAGCGCGGCGCGATACCAGTACTCCGCATCCGAGGGCCGATCCCGCTGTCCGAAAAGACGGGCCAAGCCCGCTTGCGCGCTCCACAGGGGAACCGGATCGTTGTCGGCTCCGATGCCTGTTTCGATCAAAGACCGATAGATCTGCTCGGCTTCCTCCGCTCGATCCAGTCCCTGAAGGATCTCGGCCTTGTTGATCAGGGCGTAGGGCATGCCCGGATCCAACTCCAGGGCCCGGCGGTTGTGATCTTGCGCCGCCGGGAAGTCCCGCAGCTCGACGAAGCAGGTCGCCAAGTTGCTGGTCCAAGTCGCGATTTCGAGGGGAGTGCTCCTCTCCTCATGATAGGAGAGGGCCAGCTGATAATGTTCGATGGCCCGGGGAACGTCACCCTGTCTGAAATAGGCGTTTCCCATGTCTCCCTGCCAGAGGCCCGGCTCGGGAGCCAGCTCCAACGCCTGAGAGAGGCTCTTGACGGCGTTCGGAGAGTCCCCCAATTGCGAGTAGCACACTCCCAGATTGCCGGCGTTGTGGGAGATCAGGGTGGTGAGATCGTGGCGTCGGGCGATCTCGATGGCGAGCTCGAAGCGGGGCAGCGCCTCCTCGCAACGGGTGTTCTTCATCAGGAAGTAGCCGAAGCTACCCAGCACGATCGTCTGCAGCGAAGGATCGTCCGCCTTTTCGGCGTGTTGATAGGCCTGTCGGTACCCCTCCTCGGCCAGACCGGCGTTGCCTTGTCTGAGGAGAAGCTGCGCTTTTCGAAACTCCACCCGGCCCATCAAGCGGTGCGAATCGAGCCGGCTGGCCAGGCGATAGGCGGCCTCGAGGTCGTTCATGGCCCGGTGGAGATGCTCGCTGGTGGGATTCCGCAGGAAGAAGCGCGCCCGGTCGATCAGCCACTCGGCTCGAAGCTCGTCGAACTCGGGACCCGCGGGCAGGGGGACGGCGGTCAGGGTCTCCCAGGCCTGTTCCGGTTTGCGCTCCTGGAAGAGAATCTCGACGATCAGCAGGCGGAATCGCCAATGCCAGATTTCGTCGGCCGTCGAAGACCAGCGGTCGAGGCCTTCACGGGCCAGCTTCAAGGCCTCGGCGTACTCGCCCAGCTCGAGTTGGCGCTGCGACCTTTGCAGGATCTGCTCGTCGGACAAAGGGGCGCCGCAGCCGGCCAGGAGGAGAAGCAGAATGAAGATCGTGCCTCGAAACATGTCCGGATTCCGGCTTTCTTCCCTGTCCGGCCGCTGTTCGTCGCAATCGGCGTCCTCGCTGTCGCGGGCGATCGATTGCAGGGGGCGAGCCGGGGCTCAGGGCCAGTCCACCCCGCCATCCTTGACTTCACCGAAAGTCGCGGTCCCGCCTGCCGGGCAGCCCAACTCCACTCTGAGCATGATCAGCCGGGCGGTGTAGGGTCCCGGAAAGAACTCGGCCAGGAAGACGGTCCCGAAATCTTCGATGAAGATACCTCGCGAGCGCGCTTCGGCATAGCCCTCAGCCGCCAGGCTCTGGCGCGCCAATGCGGCGCCTTCCTGAGGGGCGTCGCCGGTGACGGCCTGCAGGCTGAAACCGCGGGAAAGGCCCGGGACCCGCAGGTCGGTGAAGGAGCTCCCGACCGTGGAGTAGCGAAGAGACTTCCCTTCGCCCCCCTCCCCGGGGATGGGAGTTTTGGCGACGGCCAGCAAGCGGGCGGTGATGTTGGCGGCCTTCACGACATCGAGTATGTTGACCCCGTCGATCGACACCGTCGAGACGGTGTAGTGGTGGAGGTAGCCCTCCTTGCGCTCATGATTGGCCAGGCATCGCACCCGGGCTCCCTCGAAAGAAACCAGTCCCTGGTAATCGAAGCCGCCGACGGACATCGAGCTGAATCCCCCGCAGCCGGGGACGGCGCACGCTCCCTGGGACGGAATGGGCCCGGCGAAGGGGTGGGTCAGATGCCCCCCCAGGGCCAAGGCCGACCCGCTGTGAACGTACCTCGGGTTTTCTCGTTGCGACATGGTTGCACCCTCCCTTAATCAATCTCAATCTGGAATCGGATTTGATCGATGCGTGTCCGCTGATCGCTGCCTTTCTTCCCCAGTCCGTAGACCGAGAGAGTCCATTCGCCGGGACTGAAGGAGGCACGCGACAACAAAACCGTCAGCTCCTGGGCCGGGTTCCGGGGATTGGCGACGTCCTCCACGATCCGCTGCCCGGGTCGGGAAAACTCCAACTCGTAAAAGGGGTAGCCGCTGTCCTTGAGCCGCAACGTCACCGCCAACTGTTCGACTCCGGCGGGAAAACGCAAGGGCGGATCCTCGGGGCCGCGCACCGTCTTGAGGAAATAGAACGCCGTCGGCCGCACCGGGCCCTCCCGAAACAACCCCAAGGACTGCATTCCCAAGGAGGTGACGAAAACCACCATGAGCAGCGAGGCCAAAGCGAAGGCGGGACGGCTGAGGACGACTCCGCCGCCCTGGAAACGCGGCAACAGCCAACCGAAATAAGAGGTCAGACGATTGGGTTCGTCGACGGTTTCCCGCTCCTCTTCCTCCTCCCGGAAAACAGTGCGGGCGTTGGCTTCAAGAGCCAATCCGGTTTGGATCTCCTTCGCGCAAGTCGGGCATTCGAAGAAATGTTCTTCGTATTCGTCCCTTTCCGCGGTCGAGAACTCCCCCAGCAGGTAGCGGTCGACCGCTTGTCGGTTTGTGGCTTCTTCGTGATTCATCGCGTCCTCATGTATAAGTGCATCGGCGTGGATTGCGGTTTCAAATGGCTGCGGCCGCTCCCAAGTGGGAAAGCTCCTGACGGAAGCGCTTTCGAGCGCGATGCAGCAGCACCCGCAGGTAAGCGGGCTTGATTCCCAGGCTCCGACAGATTTCCCCTGGATTGCGCTCTTCCAGATAGAACTTCCGCAGGATGTTTCGATCCCGGCGACCCAGTCGGCTCAGGACCTTGAGAACGACCCGCTTGCGCTCTTCGTCGACCAACGGTGCGTCCATGTCCGTGCTCGTGTCGGCGGGGTCGTTGAACTCGCTGTCGAAGGTGGTGTGCCTCTTGTCAGCCCGAAAGAATTCGCAGAGCACGTTGTTGCAGGTGCTGTTCACGTAGGCGGGCAGCCGATTGGCTTGGCGAAGCCCCGACTTCTCGCGCACCTGGCGCAGGACTCTCATCAGGGTTTCCTGCAAGACGTCCTGGATGTCCTGAGAGGATCGCAGCCGGTGGCGCAGTTTGATCAGCAGCAGAGGGTAGAAGTAGTCGGTGAAGTGCTTCTCGGTGGAAGGCTCTCCCTGTCGGAGCTTCTGCAGATAGACTTCGTCGAATTCATCCACGTACATGAGCCGCCCGTTGCCCTGTGTCTTCGGAGTTCCCCCCTGAGAAGTTCTCCTTTGCGGTCTTTTCGTTGTGAGGGCGGATCGGCTGTGTTCGATAACCTCAGCGCCTGGGTCAATCATACGGAAGTCGATGCGTTGTTTCCAGTGTCCTGGCCCGAACCGACCTCGGCACGGGCGGATCCCACATCCGGGATCTCTATACCGTGAAAGCGGCGCCGAAAACGTTTCACATTTTTTTCGCGAGTGTTCGTAGGGTCGGACGGGGTCCGTGCCGCAGATCTGCCAAGGCTTTGCGGCACCTTCGATCCCGCGGGGAAGTCAGAACGCCCGAGCGCTCAAGTGCGAGATGAGAGATGCGAAGTGCGATCTGTTTCGGACCCACAGACCCACCATCCTTCGCTCCGAGGACGGAGCTACGGCGGGCAGGCGGACCCACGGACCCACCTACACCTCGAGCATCATCCGTTCCGGATCCTCGATGCACTCCACGATGCGGCGCAGGAAGGTGACCGATTCGCGGCCGTCGACCAGCCG
>JBFGHF010000109.1:0-9106 GCA_041578355.1 Acidobacteriota bacterium | reverse complement strand
GGCTATTTTCACACCGCCCCCTCCGGGGGCTTTTCGCACCCGAATCGACTGCCATTCCAACTCTCGGGCTCAAGGGACCGATTTGGCCAACACGCCCGTGAGAATGCGGACAAGACGACCGGGGATTTGTCCTGGTTCTTACGAACCAAGCTCTGAAAGGGGCGGTCGCCTGATTCGGGTCGGACTGAGCCCCGCGTTCGTGAGGGCCTGTTGCCCAAACTCGAATGAAGCGCCATCCGGGCCGGAAGAAGCGAGCTTGATTCTTTCTTAAGGCGCGGCCGACAGGGTGATGAACGCCTCGGGGTGAACCACGATGACCGACGGATCTCGCGAGATGGCTCGGGCCACTTCCAGAGTGGCCTTGATGAAGATCCAGTCGTTCACGGTCGAACGGATCTCGAAACCGTATCTCTCGGCCAGTGCTTGGGCGGTCAGATCGATGTTTTCGACGTTCTTGACTTTCACGGAATAGCCGCGAATGTCGTCGATGGGCGAGGTCTCGGCGGTCCAGAACCGAGATCCGCGGGTGTAAAGGCCGAGAACGCCGAGACCGTCCGCCAAGAGGGGGGGAAACACATGCTCGATGACCACTGAGCCCTGGGTGAACTCCGCGGGCAGGCCGGGGAAAAGTTGAGTGACGAAGAAAGCAGCCTGATCCACCCCGGGGACTACGGCCTCGGGGTGAAAAGGCGTCCGCTCGGTCCGCGTTGCGACCTGGCGGCCGGCCAGATCGTAGAGCGTGAAACGGACGTCCACTCCGCCGAGATACTTGTAGAAGATCGCAATCCCGGTGTCGTCGGCGACGTCAGAGCCCCGAAACACCGGCAAGAGGATCTTCGAGACCAATGGACTCCCGAAGACCGAAGCCTCGCTGAAGACTTCGCCCGAACCCGCCTCTCGCTTGATCAAGAGAGCGGAGCCGGCCACTTGAACGTTGGAACTGAGCAGAACCGCCCCAACCTGAAGGGCTTCGCTCTCTATGCGCAGCAGCCGGGTCTGATTGGGCGACAGAAAAAGAGGCCCGGGTCCGATTCCCAAGTCGATGAGTGCGGACTCGAGTGTGATTTCGGCCTCACCGGGGCCGGGGTTTGTGATCGCGACAAGCGTCTCGAAAGTGACCCCGGCGGTTTCGGCAGTCCCGCTGACCACCTGAGGGAAGACCAGGCGATGCAGGTTGACGTCGTTCGCCTCTTTGGCCGAGACGTAGGAAAACGCAAAGAGAGTGGCGAAACCGAATGATCCGATTCCGCTGCACAAAGAGCGAAGCAAGGAGTCAGGGCTCACAGGAAACCCTCCTTTAACTCGCTTATTCTACTCCAGTCCCAGGCTTCCGCGAAGACAATTGCGGACCCGGTATTGAGGAAAAAGGATGCTCGTGCCACGGCCGACGCAACTGGCCAATCGCAACCAGTGCCAATATCGAACAGAGCCAATGAACCAAGTTGACACGGACCATAGAACCATGGACCAATAGACCCATGGACCAATAGACCCATGGACCCATGGACCCACAGACCAGCAGAATCACGAGCAAGGATGCTCGTGCCACGGCTACTTGCCGTAATCCGCCAACTCTTCGCGGACCACTCGTCGGATCGTGTCTTCGAGAGGAGTGCCGTGAAGCCCGAGGTAATCGCGAAGCGCCTGGTTGATAAGGGTCTGGTAGCTCGCACCGCCCGAAGCGTCTGCCTGGGTGCGAAACCACTCCAGGATGTCCTGATCGAGCCGGATGGTGATTCGCTTTTTCCCCGGTGGTGGCTGGATCACAGGGCCTCGGCGTCCCTTGCTGAAATCGTATTCCTTCTTCATGTTCCTTGCTCGTATTGGTCTCGTTCTCTGTTCGTTGCCTTGCGGACCGAGATCACCCGGACCCGCTCACCGCGCCACGTGAAGCTGACAACCAAAACGCGGCATTGCGAGTCGAGTCCGACGGTGATGAAACGTTTCTCGTCCGGGTGCGGGTCATCGATCGTCACCGCCCTCTCGTCCAACAGCACATCGTGCGCGTCAGTGAACCGCACACCGTGTTTCCGAAGATTGGTCGCCGCCTTTCTCGGGTCCCACTCGAATTTCATCATACAATAGTATGTATTGATGTGCATCAGAAGGCAACTGGGCCAATCGCAACCAGTGCCAATATCGAACAGAGCCAATGAACCAAGTTGACCCGGACCAATAGACCCATGGACCCATAGACCAATGGACCTAGTCGTACAACAGCGTATCCACCAACTCTTCGGGATCCTTGATGTAGAACTTTTTGGACTTGACCTGGAGGGACTTGTCGGACTGCAGCGAGCTGAGCACGCGGGTGGCGGTCTCGCGCGAGATGCCGGTCATGTCGGCCAGCTCCTTGTGGGTGAGGCGGAGATCGATCTTGGTGCCTCTGTCCGTCCTCACACCCTTGGTCTTGCAGAGGTGATAGAGGGCGGTTCGGATGCGGGCGTCGGCGTTGTGGAAGGTGAGGACCTCGATCTGTTGCCAAGCCTCGCGGCAGCGGCCGCAAAGCATCTTGAGGAGCGCGGAATTGATGGTGGGGTTTTGAAGCAGGCGCTGAAAGTCTCGTTGGGTGGTGAAGACGATCTCGCTGGGCACCACCGCAGTCACCGTGGCGGGAGAAGTGCCTCCGTCCAGGAGCGACATCTCGCCGAAATACTCACCCTTTTCCCGGAAGGCGAGGATCATCTCCTTGCCGTTGGGGAGCAGCCGCGAGACTTTCACCCGGCCCTCCTTGACGATGTACATGTAGTTGCCTGTGTCCTCCTCGAAGAAGACGATCGCGTTCTTACGGTACTTGCGTTCGCGGAACATGGAGGCCACCAGGCCAAGCTCGTCCTCGTCGAGGTCCTTGAACAGGGCCACCGTGCCAAAAAAATCGATTTCTGAACTCATGAGTCCTCAGCCGGTCTTCAGGGTGCGGAGTTGGTTTTGCAGATTCTCGATGTCGTAGCGCTGCTCCAGCGTCTCAATGGCCGGACCGAAGTCGCTGTTTTCAATCGCTCCTTGTTCGATCCGGTCGATCAAAGGCTCGACCTGATACGACCAGGGAACCGAAAGGGCCCGTCGGGCGCCGTTTTGGGCAAAGTAGTGGGAAAGAGCGCGGGCAGCCGGGTACAAGAAAAAGACATTGGGACCCGGAACCCAGAACAAGGCCACCCCTAAGAGGGCTAGAATCGAGTCGATCCAAAACCATGCCCGGTGCTTACTATAGCCGAATTTCAGGAAATTCCTTAATTTTTTCTGGGCCTGCTCGCCGCTGAGAGCCCCGGAGTGGTGGACGACCAGTGAATCGACTCGTCGAAGGTTTGAGCAAACTCGCTCCTCGTGACTGAGGCGCTCCTTGAGATTCTCATAGCCTTGGATGATGCGCGCCCTGAGGCGCTGCCAATAGCCGGAGGGGCTTTCGGAGGTCGAGATGGAGGGACGGATACGGGGCAGGACGGGAAGCGTGTCTCCGCCTTCGCTCTCCTTGAACAGCAGAAGATTCATCGGCTCCCGGCGGTCATTCTCAGTCGAGCTTGGTTTTGCTCCGTTCACGTCGAAGAGCGAGAAAAAGACAGTAGGAGAAGCCGCCCCAGACCACCCCCAGGATCACGATCATGTTCAGCAAACTCCAGAAGGTCATGGCGACAGAGTCCTCTTGGCCAAAGTGCGGTTGAGGGCGATGAAAACCAACAGGGCTAGCGTCCATTGGAGAAGACAGGTCCCCACGCTGCCCACCGAAAAGGGTCTCCACCAGCCTTGCGGGTCGGACTGGATCACCTGGGCGAACCACCAGGCAACCAGTATCGCGACCTGCGCCGGAATGAGGAAGCGGAGCAGGACGTTGTACCAGCGGCCGATGGTTATGTCGCCTTGGCCGTTGATCAATTCGCTGCGAAAGCGCTCCACGCCGAATCGGGCCACGAGCAGAGCGACAAAGAGCCCGCTGATCATCAGTCCGATTCCCCAGACCCAGTCCTGGTTGAGGAAGAAATCGACGCTGAGCGCCGAGGGCAGCCCGAAGACCAGCGTCACTCCGTAAACGATCCGAATCGCGGCCGAGCGTGAGAACTTGAGATCCATCAGAATCCGCACGGAGAGCTCGACCATGGAGATGAGCGAGCTGACGGCGGCGAAGGTGAGAGCCAGGAAGAAGAAAGCGCAGAACAGAGCTCCGCCGGTCATTTGGCTGAACAGCTGGGGGATCCAGATGAATGTGAGACCGGTGTTGGCCGGACCCGGAGTCTGGATCACTTCGACCGCCTGATCGGGGATCATGGCAAAGACGGTCGAGAAGATGATGATTCCGGCGAGCAGGGAAACGGAGTTGTTGCCCAGCCCGATCAGGGCCGCGTTGAGCGGCACGTCTTCGCGACGACGCATGTAGACCGCGTAGGTCAGGATCAAACCCCAACCGGCTCCCGTGTCCCAGGCGTTTTGAGTCAATGCCTGAAGCCAGATTCCGGAATCGGTCAGCGCCGACAGGTCGGGTGTGAACAGGTAGTTCAAGCCCTGCAGCGCTCCGGGGAGGGTGACGGCGCGCACTGCCGAGATCACGATCAACAGCAGCAAAGCCGGAATCAGGAACCGGTTGGCTCGTTCGATTCCGGCCACCACCCCTTTGCGCACGATGGCCACGCAGACGGTGATGGCGAGGACGTGAAACAGAATGGGTTGCCATCCGCTGTCCACGAAATTGGTCCAGTAGGCTTGGTGGTCGTCCACCCCCAGCAGCTGTCCCGAGGCGGCCATCAGAAAGTAGCGCATGCACCAGCCGGCGACGACCGAGTAGTAGAACATGATGGCAGCGGCGACGAAGCCCACGAAGGCTCCCATCCAGGCGAATCGTTCGCCCATCATCTTGGCGAAGGCGCCTACGGTTCCCATGCGGGCGTTCTTGCCGATGGCGAACTCGGACATGATCAGGGGGATGCTCCAGAGAAAGAGGAAGAGCACCCAGGGGATCAGGAAGGTGCCGCCCCCGTTGGCCGCGGCGATGCGCGGAAAGCGCCAGATGTTGCCGGTGCCGACTGCGATTCCAACGACGGAGAGGATTAGGCCCCAGCGCGACGTGAATTGTTCTTTGCTCATGAAGCTCTTTGCTCCGCCAAACGCAGGAGTTCCGCCACCCGTCGGGCCGGATTGGCGGCGTCCATGATGTCGGAAATCACGGCCAACGAACGCGCCCCCGCCGACCAAACCTCTTTTGCGCGTTGCAGGGTTATCCCTCCGATCGCCACCAGCGGAAGAGGGGAGAGGGCGGCTGCGCGTCTCAGCATTTCCAACCCCAAGCCCCGGGGGGAACCGGGTTTGGTGGAAGTTGAGAATATCGGACCCAACGCCACGTAGTCGACAGGTTGAAGCAGGGCGAGTTCGAGCTGCTCCAGACTGTGGGTGGAGAGGCCGATGAGGGCCTTCGGCATCAATCGCCGGGCCTCCTTGGCAGGCAGGTCATCTTGCCCCAGGTGCACGCCGTGGGCTCTTGCGGCAAGTGCCAGATCGACCCTGTCGTTGACGATCAGCCTGGCACCCGAAGCCTGACAGGCGGCGCGGGCTTCGAGAAGCTCGTGAAGGAGCGGGCCGTCGGGGCTGCTCTTTTCGCGCACCTGCACGATCCTGGCCCCCGCCTGAACCACAAGACGGGCCAGATCGGCGTGTCCCAGCCCGTGCCGATTCGGCCGGTGCGTGATCGGGTAGAGGGGAGGGAACTCGAGATCAGGCATTTTGTAGCGTTCCAGTCTTACAGCCGATCGCCACCACCTGATTTAAACCAAGGTCGGGCGTCACCAGACCCAAAGCCCGATCAGCGGCCGCACCGAAGTCACGAAGACGATCAAAATCAGTACCGGACAAATGTACCGAACGAAGACCGCCCAGGAACGTCCAAGGACACTGTTGCGGATTCCCGGCGCTCCCTCTTCCAGTTCGGCGAGTGCCTGCTCGGTTTTCCAGACCCAACCCAGAAAGAGGCAGATCATCAATCCGCCCAACGGCAAGCCGATCGTGCCGAAGATGTTGAACAGGGTGTCCACCCAGCTCAGATCGTAGGCCACCACCAGGGAGAAAAGCGCAGCCACCGAACCGATGGCCAGAGCCGCCTTTCGCCGGCTCACCGAATGCTCGTCGATGAGGTAGGAAACGGGCACCTCGAGAAGCGAAATCGTCGAGGTGAGTGCGGCTATGCTCAAGAGCAGAAAGAAAAGCACCCCGCCCAGGAAACCGAAGAGTCCTCCCAGGCTGTGAAAGAGGTTGGGTAAAACGTCGAAAACCAGGGTCGTGGAGGACTTGAGGGTTCCGCCGTCGAAGATCTCGATTCCCTGCGCCTGGGCGACGTACATGGCCGGGATGATCAGCAGTCCCGCCAGAAAAGCGATCGAAAAGTCGGCCACGGTCACGTAGGCGGCCGCTCCGGCGATGTTCTGGTCTCGCCGCAAGTAGGAACCGTAAGTGATCAGGGCGCCCATTCCCAGCGACAGCGAGAAGAAGGCTTGCCCCATGGCGCTCAGCACCAGGTTCGTATCGACGCGAGAGAAGTCCGGCCGCAGGTATTCGCGCAGTCCGTCTCCGCTGCCCGGCTGGAAAACGACGTAGACGATCATCAACACCAGAATCACGATCAACATCGGCATCAGGGTCTTGGTGGCCCTCTCGATCCCGCCGCTGACCCCGCCCACCACGATGAGTATCGTCATCGCCATGAAGAAGATCGAAAAAACGGCGTTTTTGTGCCCCCCGTCTCCGGTCGCCGCAAAAAAGTTCGCGAGATCGGAGTAGCCCGCGAAGTAGCAGATCTCCTCGAAAATATAGGCCGCGGTGAGTCCCGCCAGGACGACGTAGAAGGTCAGGATCATGACACCGCAGAGCACCCCCCAAAACCCGATCAGGGGAGCCAGGGGGTTGCGGCTGAGAGCCCGAAAGGCCCCCACCGGATTTTTCCCGGTGCGCCGACCGATGAGGAGTTCGGCGACCATCAGCGGATAGCCCACCAGGAAGCAGCAGAGGATGTAGATCACCACGAAGGCGGCCCCGCCGTTTTGCGCCACATTGGTGGGGAAGGCCCAGATGTTGCCCAGGCCGACCGCCGAACCCGCCGCGGCCAAAACGAATCCCAGTTTGGTGTTCCAGTTCCCTCGTGCCGCCATGTGGGTCGCCTTTCGCTGTTTCGCCGGCCGCGGGGCGCTTACCGCTTTCCGCAGGGAGCCCGTAGCCCTCTTACACTTTCGCCTTCTCGCCTTCCCGCATTTGACTCAAGAAGTTGGTCGACAGCTTTCCTTCGATGAAGGACGGATGGTTGACGATTTTCTGGTGCAGCGGGATCGTGGTGTCGATTCCCTCGATCACGAACATCCCCAGCGCCCGGTTGATGCGCTTGATGGCCTCGCCCCTGTCCGAACCGTGCGAGATCAGTTTGGCCACCAGGGAATCGTAGTGAGGTGAAACCACATTGCCGGTGTAGGCCAGTGAATCGACGCGAATCCCCGGTCCGCCCGGGGAGTGGTACGCGAGAATCTCCCCCGGGCTGGGCTTGAAAGTTTCCGGGTGTTCCGCATTGATGCGGCATTCGATGCTGTGCCCGCGCAAAACCACGTCTTCCTGGCTGAAATCCAAGTCCTTTCCGGCGGCGATCCGAATTTGTTCCTTGATGATGTCGATGCCGGTTACCATCTCGGTTACTGGATGCTCGACCTGGACGCGGGTGTTCATCTCGATGAAGTAGTAGTTTCCCTCCTGGTCGAAAAGAAACTCCATGGTCCCGGCGTTGAAGTAATCGATGGAACGGACCGCCGTCCGCACGCGTTCTCCCAGTTCGCTGCGCAGAGAGTCGCTCACCGCGGGGCTGGGAGATTCCTCGATGAGTTTCTGATGGCGGCGCTGGATGGAGCATTCCCGTTCCCCCAGGTGGACCACGTTGCCGTGTTCGTCGGCCAAAATCTGAAACTCGATATGACGGGGGCCCTGCAAGAAGCGCTCGAAGTAGACGTCAGAGTTGCCGAAGGCGCCCTGGGCTTCCGATTGGGCCGTATTCAGTGCCCGTTCGAGTTCCTTGGAGTTTTCGACGACTCTCATGCCGCGCCCACCGCCCCCGGCGGCGGCTTTGATGATCAGCGGGTAGCCGATCTCCTTGGCCACGGCCTCGACTCCCGAACCGTCCTTGATGATTTCGCTGCCCGGGATGATGGGGAGCCCGGCCTTGCGCATGGTGCGGCGAGCTTCGGCTTTGTCGCCCATCAGGCGCATGCTGTCGGGCGACGGGCCGATGAACTTGATCTCGCAGGTTTGGCAGACCTCGGCGAAATAAGCGCTCTCGGCCAGGTAGCCGTATCCCGGATGGATGGCGTCCACGTTGGTGATTTCGGCGGCGCTGATGATGCTGGGGATGTTGAGGTAGCTCTCGTAGCTACGGGCCGGTCCGATGCAAACCGCCTCGTCGGCGAAACGGACGTGAAGCGAGTGCTGGTCCGCTACGGAGTAGACGGCCACGGCGGGAATACCGAGTTCCTTGCAGGCGCAGATGACCCGGAGAGCAATCTCGCCTCGGTTGGCAACCAGGATCTTCTTGAACATTCTTCAAGAGTGCAGTCGAATGGCGAACAGAGGCTGGCCGTATTCGACCGGCTGACCATTCTCGACCAGGATTCGCTGAACGGTCCCCTCCACGTCCGATTCGATCTGGTTGAAGATCTTCATGGCTTCGATGATGCAGAGGACATGACCCTTGGCCACTGGGTCACCCACCTTTACAAAGGCGGGGGCGTCGGGTTTGGGGGTCAGGTAGAAAGTCCCGACGATGGGCGCCTTGAACTCGTAGACGGACTCGTCCTCGGGAGTTGCCGGAGCCGGCTTTGCGCTCTCCGGACCCGGCGCCGGCTCTTGCTGCTCCTTGACGGGTGTGGAACTCACCTCGACCCGTCCGCTGGCGCTCTTTCTGATGCGGATGCGAACACCGGAACGCTCCAACTCGAATTCTTCGATGGCCGACCGCTCGATGATCTCGATCAGCTCCGCGATTTCCTTGATCTGCAAATCCTACTCCTCGAATCGGGACAGAGTATTGTCGGCGCTGGGCGGTTATTAGTCAAGGAAAGCCGGCGTTTCCGCCCTCAGCCTTCGTCTTCTCGAGCGC
>JBFGHF010000108.1:0-9110 GCA_041578355.1 Acidobacteriota bacterium | reverse complement strand
GTCGCCCTGGGTCACCTGCCGCGGCGCCTCGCTCCCGGCGACGTCGAAAAGGTGACTGTTGCCCCCGATCCCGGCGCTGAAGCGGATGGAGGTGTCATGGGCCCACTGCGGAGAGCTGGGACGCATGTCCCAGGACTCCGTCAGATTGCGCGGCTGGCCCTTGAACGTCCCGTCGGCCTCCACCCGGACCAGCATCAGATCGGTCTGAGCACCGCGTTCTGGCGTGTGAAGATAGGCGAGCCAACCACCTCTCCAGAACCAGGCGGGTGAGGACTCGGAACCCGGATTGGAGGTGAGCAGGCGGACCTCCCCTCCCCGGCGCGAGACGGCGTAGAGCTCCGCCGTCTGGTCCTTGTTGTATTCGTCGTCCTGCTTGGGGTCTCCCGAGAAGAGAATGGTCTCGCTGTCCGGCGACCACTCCAGGTCGCGCACGTCGAACGACAACTTGGTCAATTGGAGGGCTTCTCCTCCTTCCGCGGCCACCACGAAGAGCTGTCTCTTCTCTCGGATCAAGGGATCGGGCCGAAGCGGCAGTGTCCCGTCCCGCTTGTAGCGCATCGAGGTGATGACGCGGCCGTCGAAACGTTTGGCGTCGAGAGTCTTGCTGATGGCGTTCGAGGCGATCCAGCCCTTTCGCTTCGAAGCCCCCTCTTCCTCCTCGTCCTCTTCGGGCTGTCGCGTGAACGCAATCCATTTCCCGTCCGGGGACCAGGAAGGCGTCCCCTCCACGCCCGCAATGTGGAACGCTTCGCCTCCGGGCGGAGCGACGCGCAAGAACCAAACGGAATTCTTGTCCTTTCCCCGACGGGAACTGAAGCTCAACAACGAGCCGTCGGGCGACCATTTCGGAGACGAGGATTCTTCCGTGGGATCGGTGAAGCGAAAGGGCTCTCCCTGGGGCGAACCATCCTCGAGCCGCTGCATCCAGATCTCCCGGTGACGCTTGTTCTCTTCCTCGTTGATCGTCATCACGGTGAAAGCGATCAGGGTTCCGTCGGGGGAAATCGCGGGCTGCGAGACACCGACCTCCCGGTAGTAGTCGCTGGGCAGCAGTCCTCTCTTTTGACCAAGACCCGTGGTCACGAAAAAAGCCACGACGGACAGAAAAAGAATTCTTCGCCTCATCTCTCCTCCTTGCGGGTATCCGCTTGGTTGTTCGGGAGCCTCCATTGACGCACGGAACTGGACGTTTTTCAAGCCCGGCGGATTTGTTCTCATTCGCCGACGCCGACCCTGAAGGATCTTCATTTGTTTGGCCGAGAGAGAGGAGCGAGACCGAGAGCGCGAGCGAGAGCCAGCGACCTGGAGACTTTTGATGGCCTTCGGACAGGCTTATCCACGCAATGGTCCGCTCGGTCTCGCTCTCGCTCTCGCTCTTCGGTCTCTAAAACCAGATGACGGGGGTCATCGCGCTCGCCTCGATTTTGGCAACACGCCCGGAAAAACCGAAACAAACACTTCGGACCCCGGGGGGTGGGTGTTTCCTGAGCATTGCTCCTTGGCTAGAATGGGTTGGGCCCCGGGGCGGGGCATCTACAGGGAGGTTTTGCATGCGTTTTCTTCTCACTCTGACAATTTTCTCCTTGCTCTCGCACGGGGGCTTGGCAAACGATTGGCCGCAGTGGCGCGGGGCGGACGGGAGCGGTGTTTCGCAAGATTCGTCGCTGCCGCAGTCCTGGAGCGAGGACTCGGGCCTGGCCTGGAAAGCGCGGCTCGCCGGTCAGGGAGTTTCTTCGCCGATCGTCTGGGGCGATCTGGTGATCGCGACGTCGCAGGCGGGCCGGGGCGTGATGCGTCCGGGCAACCATCCGACACTGGTGCGGGGAGGCTCGGGGGACCGTTTCCTGGAGGCCGGCGAATCTCCCGGCGACAAGGTCTTTTTCCTGGTCGAGGCGTTCGACCGCTCTAGCGGCCGGCTGCGCTGGTCCCACAAGTTCGAAGCAGGTCCCGAAC
Source organism: Acidobacteriota bacterium (assembly GCA_041578355.1). Lineage (GTDB taxonomy): Bacteria > Acidobacteriota > UBA6911 > RPQK01 > JANQFM01 > JBFGHF01. The sequence goes on along the minus strand of JBFGHF010000108.1, from coordinate 7,157 downwards.
TGGCGCCGGTGCACCAAAAGAGCAACTTGGCGAGTTCCTCGCCGGTGGCCGACGGCGAACGCGTCTATGCATGGTTCGGGACCGGCCAACTGGTGGCTCTCGACGCCGAGGGGAAACTCGTCTGGGAGCGCCATATCGCCCAACAATATTCCCCTTTCTCGATCGCCTGGGGGCATGCCAGTTCGCCGACCGTCTATAAAGACCTGCTCATCCTGCTCTGCGACCATGATCCGGCCTCCTACCTTCTGGCACTGGACGCCAAGACCGGGGAAGAGCGCTGGAAGGCGGACCGAGGACAGGGACTTCGCTCCTACAGCACGCCCTTGGTGATTTCAGCCGACGGGAAAGACGAGCTCATCGTCAACTCGAGTCATCGGCTCGAAGCCTACGACCCGGCTACGGGCGAACTGCTGTGGCACACCGGAGAAAGCAACCGATTCCCCGTTCCCGTGCCCTCCTTTCACGAGGGCGTGATCTACACCAGTCGCGGTTACCGGAGCGGGCCCTACATGGCGATCCGACCTGGGGGCCGCGGCGATGTGAGCGAATCGCACGTCCTCTGGCGTGTGGCCACGGGGGCGCCCTACGTCTCTTCGATCGTGCACTACCAGGGCGTGATCTACATGGCGAACGGACAGGGCGTCGCCAAGGCAGTGGACGCCTCCAACGGCGAGACGCTCTGGCAGGAGCGGATCGGCGGCGTCTATTCGGCCTCTCCGGTAGCCGGAGACGGCAAGGTGTACTTCTTCAGCGAATCGGGCGAAGCCGTCGTTGTGCAAGCCGGGCGACAACCCCAAGTGCTGGCTCGAAACCAGCTCGAAGGCAGGTTCCTGGCTTCGCCGGCGATTGCGGGCGGCCGAATCTTCGTGCGCACCGATCACCACCTGTACAGCCTCGAAGGCGGCTCTTGAGAGTCTTTCCCGGTGCTCCGCCCAGAATAGCTCTCTTTGCTTGGCTGGCATTGTTCGCCGTTTCGGGGTGCCGCACGGTCGCCCCGCCCAACGTGGTCCTCATTTTCGTGGACGACCTGGGCTACGCCGACTTGGGCAGTTACGGGACGACCGCCTATCAGACTCCGCACCTCGACCGCTTGGCGGCGGAAGGGGCGCGTTTCACCGATTTCTATGTCGCACAACCGGTCTGCTCCGCTTCCCGCGCCGCCTTGCTGACCGGCGCCTACCCGAATCGAATCGGCATCCGCGGAGCGCTGGGGCCGAGCAGCGATTTCGGAATTCACCCGGACGAAACGACCCTGGGCGAGCTTTTCCAGTCCCGGGGCTACCGGACAGCCATCTACGGAAAGTGGCATTTGGGGCATCATCCCCCTTTTCTGCCTACCCAGCACGGCTTCGACGAGTTTTACGGAATCACCTATTCCAACGACATGTGGCCTTATCACCCCGAAAATCCCGAGGCCTGGGGCGACCTGCCCACCTTGGAAGGCGAAAAGGTGGTGGGCTTCAATACAGATCAGAACCGCTTCACAACGGACTTCACCGAGCGGGCCGTCGGGTTCATCGAGAGCAGCGTCGAGTCGAGCCGGCCATTCTTCGTCTACCTCGCCCACCCCATGCCCCACGTGCCGCTGCATGTATCGGCGGAGCGGAGAGGCGCCGGTGGTGCCGGACTCTACAGCGACGTTGTCCATGAACTGGACTGGTCGGTGGGACGGATTCGGGAGACCGTCGATCGGCTCGGCATCGACGAGGACACGATCATCATCTTCACCTCCGACAACGGGCCCTGGCTGAGCTACGGCGACCATGCCGGCTCGACCGGTCCGCTGCGCGAGGGAAAGGGAACCACCTTCGAGGGAGGGGTCCGGGTGCCCGCCATCATCCGTTGGCCCGGCGTGGTTCCGGCTGGCCGCGTCGTCAGCGATCCGGCGATGACGATCGACCTCTTCCCCACCCTGGCCTCCTTGATCGGGGCGCCTTTACCGTCTCGAACCATCGACGGCAAGGACATCTGGCCGCTGGTGGTCGGCGATCCGGGAGCTCCGCAGCCGCAATCGGCCTACTTTTTCTACTATCACGGCGGCGAACTCGAGGCGATGCGCAGCGGCCGCTGGAAGCTGCACTTTCCTCACCGTTATCGATCCCTGGAAGGCCGCCAGGCAGGCGGAGGGGGAATTCCGGGCGAATACGACTACTCTCGGCAGATCGAGCTGTCCCTCTTCGATCTGTCAAACGACCCCGGCGAGACGCGGAACCTCGCCGAGCAGAACCCCGAGGTCGTCGAGAGCCTTTCCCGCCTGGCGGACGAAATGCGCCGCCGGCTGGGAGACGGGCTGCAGGGCGTCGACGGCCTGGAGGTTCGCCCGCCCGGCCGATACACGGCCCCCGAAACCCGTTAGCCGTCATGCATCAGGTTTCGTTGCGAGACGTCCCGGGGGCCGCGCTGGACGCCAGAGCTCCGCAGCCTTGGGAGGATGGCGGGGGGCCGTGACGCCGCTACTCGGGCGGCGGCGACTGCCACATCACGTTCATGATCATCCAGCGGCCGTCGACCTTGGCAAGGTGGAAGTAGTCGATGCCCCACTCGGCGACGAGCTTGGCCGAAGCAGTCTGATCCAGCACCTCGTAAATGACGATCTCCTTGGGGGAGGTCGGACCCGCGTTCTTGCCGTCCTTGTTCCAGCGTCCGGCCAAGGCCACCAATTGCTCGAAGGTCATCGGCCGAAGCTTGTAGACGCCGTCGTCGTTCCAATAACCTCGCTTCCACAGTTTGGGGTGGACGCTCCGTTCGATGCGCTCGGGTTGGACTTGATAGAGAGCTTCGACGTAATCGAGTACGGCTTCCTTGACTCCCCGGCGGTCCGCCTCGTTGTCGGCGCCCGATATATACGGCCCAGCCAAGGCGACGACCAGTATGGTCAATAGAGAACGCTTCATTTCTTCACTCCTCTCGTTTCCGACTCAAGATTCGATTCTATTCATTCTCGGCCGATATTTCAGTTGCCCGAGAGACTCGCTGACAAGGCGTTACGCCCGAGGCCCCCGCAGTCGTAGTCGTGCACTACGTCGAGGAGGCCGAGGGGGGGCAACGCAGTCAGCGTGGATGATAACGGCGCCGCAGCAGAAGCCTGCTGAATCATGCGGGCTAGTGTAAGCAAGAGGGAAAGCCCAGCCAAGCTAGATCTGGAATAATGCGCCGAGATGCAGAAGAGTGCCGAGGTCGTGATTATCGGCGGGGGGATCATGGGGGCCAGCACCGCCTACCACTTGGCCCGAGCAGGTTGCCGCGAGGTTGTCTTGCTGGAAAAGCAGCAACTCTGCGGCATGGGCGCGACCGGGCAAAACGCCGGTGGCATCCGGCATCAATTCTCCACGGCCGTCAACATCGAGCTTTCTCTCCGCAGCATCGAGATGCTCAAGGGCTTTTCCCAGGAGATGGGGCAGGAAATCGACCTCCACTTTTGCGGCTACCTCTTTCTCGTCGACAACCAGGCCGACCTCGAAGACTTCGCTCGTTCGGCGGCCCTGCAACAAAAAATGGGCGTTGACACGAAGATCCTCGACCCCGCCGAAATCCGGAAACTGACGCCGTTGGTCGATCTGCACGGGATCGTGGGCGGCAGTTTTCACGATCAAGACGGGCTGGCGGACCCCTCCGGAGTCCTGCAAGGATACCTCGCTCAAGCCCGACGGCTGGGAGTGAAGGTCGAGACCGAGACCGCGGCGGTGGGCTTGAGAACAGCCGCAGGTCGAGTCGAGGCGATCGAGACGTCGCGAGGAACGATCGCCACGCCGCGCGTCGTCCTGGCGGCTGGACCCTGGTCCGGAGAAGTGGCGCGCTCTTGCGGCTTCGAGCTGCCGATCGAAGCGGTGCGCCGCCAGATCGCCGTCACCGCCCCCTTGGCCGAGATCGACCGCAGCTTCCCATTCGTGATCGATTTCAGCCGCTCTCTCTATTTCCATTACGAGGGAGGCGGGATCCTGACCGGCATGTCGAACCCCGCTCAGGCCCCGGGCTTCGACATTTCGATCGATGAGGAGTGGAGGGCGGTTCATCTCGAGAACGCCATCCGACGACTTCCCCTGCTGGAGAACGCCCGCTTGATCGCCGAGTGGGCAGGACTCTACGAAGTCACCCCGGATCACCAACCCATCATCGGCAGATTGCCGCATTTCGGGGGCCTCTACGCCTGCACGGGATTCAGCGGCCACGGATTCATGCACGGCCCCGTAGCCGGACTGCTCATGGCCGAGGAGATGGTGCAGGGCAAGGCGAGCAGCGTCGATATCGACGATCTCCGTTACGATCGATTCCGAGGGCGAAAGACCCCGTCGGAGAAGAACGTCGTATGAAGTCCTCAGTCCTGGCGGGAGTCCGCAATCAGAGGGCGCGGAGCCCGAAGCCAAGACCCTGCAACAGGCCGGGGGCGGCGGACTCTAAAGGAATGTTGGCCTGGAATGATCGACTCAAGAACCCCCTGATCCTGCTGGCGATCTCGACGGCCCTCCTCGGCGTGATCGTGGGCCTCGCTGTTCGGTTTCCCGAGCGGTCCCAGGCCTCGGTTCCCGCCTCTGCGCCCGTCATGCTCTGGGCCTGGGAGCGTCCCGAGGATTTTTCCTTCCTGGAGCCGGAGGAAGCCGGAGTGGCCTTTCTCATGGCGACGACACAACTGTCGGGCAAACAGTTCGAAGTGCGGCCCCGGCGTCAGCCGCTCGTCCTCCCTCCCGGCACAGAGTTGGAAGCGGTCGTGCGGATCGAGTCCGCCTTTCCTGATCCGGTCGAGTTCACGCCATCGTTGTGCCGGCGCCTGGCCGGGGAGATCACCTCTCTCGCCGATCAGCTCGGGGTGGACAAACTGCAAGTGGACTTCGACGCCCGGTTTTCCGAGCGGGACGGTTACCGCAGAATCCTCGAGCAATTGCGCCGTCTTTGGCCTGCCCCGCGGACACTCTCCATGACGGCCCTGGCCTCCTGGACGCTTTACGACGATTGGATTTCGGGTCTGCCGGTGGATTGGGCGGTACCGATGTTTTTTCAGATGGGCCCCGAACGGGACATGGTGGGACGCTATCTGGCTTCGGGACGAGCCGTGAGAGCCGAAACTGCTCGCTCGACTTGGGGAGTCTCCACCGACGAGCTCGGCTACCCTCCCCCACCCGGGATCAGAGTCTACGCCTTCCACCCCCGTCCCTGGACACGTTCTGCCTTCGAGGAGTTGACGAGATGGCTCGCAAATTGACCGGATGTCTGCCCCTTTTGTTCGCCCTTCTTTCCGTCTCCGATTCCAACGGCCCCCTTTGCGCCTGCGGGCCGTTCTTTTCCGACTCGGTTTTCGTGTCTCGGGGACATCCGGACGGTCCTCTGGAATCCTTTTTCGACGGGAATCTCGGCGTGATCCTGCCCAGCTACTGGCGCGCCCACCTGGTGGTGGCGTACCGCCACCTGGCCGGACGACCTCTGAACGACGATGAAAAAGCGGACATGAAGCGATTCTGGGAACGCTACGGCAGGCTCAAGGAAGGCCCTTCCCCCCTCGAGAGCTGGCAGCAAGCCAGAGGGATGGTTCCCGGAACGACCGAGACCTCCCCGGAAAAGTATCGTGCGGTCGAATACTCCTTCTTCGAAAACTGCAATGATCCCGCTTTTTCTTCCGCCGCCGAGACCCTGCGGCAGCGAATCGACCTCTTCGGAGCAGCCTCGCCCGAAGTGCGCGAGTGGCTCAGAGCCCAGGATGCCGTATTCGAAAACTGCTCGACCGACAGTGCTCCTCCGGGTCCTCTGCCTGCGGGAATGCCCCCGTTGCTGATTCATGACCGCGCCTACCAGAACGCGGCCTTCCTTTTCTATTCGATGAAGTTCGAGGAAGCGGAAGCCGCCTTTCAGAAAATCGCCGAAACCGCAGAGTCCCCCTGGCAGTCACTGGCCCATCTTCTGGTGGCCCGCAGCCACATACGAAAGGCGACGCTCGAAGCGCCCCAGGGGCAGCGGTTCATCGCCGCAGATCTGGAGACGGCCAGACGAAAGCTGCGGGAGATCATTCGGAATCCGAAGCTGTCACGATGGCACGCCGCGGCGGAAGACTTGCTCAGCTTCGTCGAGCTGAGGCTGGAACCCGATGCCTCTCTCAAGATGCTCGCTGAGAAATTGATCTCGGGCGGCGACAATCCTCGATTCGAGCAGGATCTGGCCGACTACACCTGGCTGATGGACCGCCGCGTCCAGGGCAACGACCCGCTGACGAGTTGGATCCGGCTTTTCCAGGATGCCTCCGCCTCGGACGGGCTGCGGGCTTGGCGTGAAAACGGGAGCCTGGCGTTCTTGCTCGCCGCGGCGGTTCACTCTCCGGCTCAGGGAGACGGGGCGCGGGAGCTGGTCGATGCCCTGGGGGCGGTGCCGCGAGATTGGCCGGGCTATTCAACCGCCCTCTTCCACCGAGCCCGCCTGCTGCTCGGGTTGGGCCGGGCTGAGCAAGCGCGCCGTCTCCTCGACCACGGGCTCGATTCTCTTCCCTTGCCGACTTCCTCGCGCAATCTCTTTCGCGAACTGCGGCTGACTCTGGCCACCGATCTCGAGGAGTTCCGTCGCTACGCGGTCCTCGAGTCGCGCAACACCTACGATTACCGCCCGCGCAACCGCCGGGAGCTCTTTTCGATCTACGCCTCGCGGAGTCTCAGCGAAGAGGCGCCGCTTTCGGTGTTGGCGGATCTGGCGCTCCAGAATCCCTGGCCCGACGAGCTCACAGGCGAGGTCGCCCAAGCCGCCTGGACCCGAGCGGTTCTCCTCGGGGAGTGGGAGACCGCCGATCGCATCGCCCCTCTGCTGAGGCGGATCTTTCCCGAGGCCCGGCCTCATCTGGACGAACTTTCCCGGGCCGCGACTCCTCCCCAGAAGAGTTTCGTGGCCGCCTTGACGCTGCTGCGCTTGCCCGGATTCCACGCCTACGTGAGCGCCGGTGGGCTGCGCCTGGATGCGGCGGACCGACTTCATGCCTATCGCCACAACTGGTGGTGCGGCCCTGACTCGATGAGCCAGACGTATTACGACCACTACCGGCGCGGTCTGAGCTCGGACGAACTGTTGGTTTCTCTGTCGCCCTCTCGAGCCGCCGGGTTCCTGAGCGAATCGGAGAAAGAGGCGGGTCGGTCGGAACGGCAACGGCTCGACTCCATGGGGGCGGGAGCCAACGCCCTGGGTCGGCT
>JBFGHF010000107.1:0-9140 GCA_041578355.1 Acidobacteriota bacterium | reverse complement strand
GTTTTGGCATACTGTTTTGTTCATGGCCATATCCTCTTTGTTGGGTTCTTTGTCTAAACCCTTTTATATCAAAGAGGTATGGCCATTTTTCTTGCCTCCAGAGCGGCCCGAGAGCGTCCCTCATGAATGATTGCGGCTAGATGGCGCGCCTACCTACATCACGTCTGATCGATCTCTTCTGTGGAGCGGGGGGCATGACCGAGGGTTTCCTGCGTTATCCCGGCAGGCGATTCCACCCCTTATGGGCGGTCGATTCCGATGAGGCTGCCGCTGCCACTTACAATGCCAATTTCGGGCCACACTGCCGTGTCGGCGACATCGTCGGGATTCTCCAGGATCCGAACATTCAATGGCCAGAAGCCGAAGTGGTGATCGGCGGCCCTCCCTGTCAAGGCTTCAGCCTTCTCAACAAACTTCGCTCAAGCGACCCCAGACGTCACTTGTGGAGTCCGTTTCTGGACGTCGTCGAGAAAAGCCGAGCCTTCATATTCGTGATGGAGAACGTACCGCAATTGCTGGGAACTCAGGAGTGCCAATCGATCATCTCGCGCGCAGAGGAGATCGGGTTTCGGGTTACAGCCGCGAAACTGTCTGCAGCCGATTACGGCGTTCCTCAAACCCGAGTGCGAGCCTTCCTTGTGGGTTCCCGTCTTACCAATCCTTCTTCCGTCTTTCCTCCTCCGAAGACCCATTTCGATCCACGAATGGGCACCGGTGACTCTCCCGGCTACTCGCCTAGGGCGGAACCCTGGAACACCGTTCAAAAGGCAATTGGAGACCTGCCTCCACCCGTCGGTACGGAAATCCGTGACACCGATCCCCCTCTCGATCTTCATTTCGGGAGAAATCCGACCCTCAAGAGCCGCGCGCGATATCGGGCCATCCCCGAGCAGGGCATGAACCGCTTCGATCTTCAACGCAGAGCTCCGGAACTAACACCCGACTGCTGGATCAGGAAGAAGTCGGGGGGAACCGACCTCTTCGGCCGACTTTGGTGGGACCGTCCCGCATTCACGATCCGCACAGAGTTCTTCAAACCGGAAAAAGGTCGCTATCTTCACCCGGAACAACACCGGCCCCTTACCCATCGTGAAGCCGCCCGGCTTCAATCCTTTCCCGACGACTTCGTGTTTCACGGCTCGAAGATCGAGATCGCCCGCCAGATCGGCAACGCCGTGCCGCCCCTGCTCGCGCAGAAACTAGCATCTGTTGTCGACCGCTTGCTGGAAAGGCCGAACCGTCGAATCCCCGAGCCGGGAGCGGCAGCGACCGGATGAGCGGCTGTCGATTCTGGCTGGATCCGACGTTCCCCCTCGCTCTCCGCTTCGGGCTCTGTGGCCGTGAAAGAGCCAAGTCCCGTCGTGCTCTTCGTGGTTTCTTTTCGGATTCAAAACCGCCAAGGCACCAAGTCACGAGGGGGGTGTCGTGTTCCGAGACACTAAAACCCCGATCGCGCTTCTCGTTGCACCACGCTGCCGGACCCCAGGGAAGGCGGCGATGGCTTCGTCATATCTTCCTTGCTCGGTCAAGGCGCGCCACAGGGCCCAGTACCCGAACCCGAAGGGAGACGGAATCCTGGAGCATGAAAATGTCTGAGAATTCTTCGTCAAATTGGCCGCGCAAAGCTGGCGCCCGTCCACGACACGCAGCAATCGGACGGTCACCCTGAGCTTTTCAACTGATCTCTGGATCCGTACCGCCAGCACAGCATCAACCCTCTGTTCCTCGACCTGCCGCCAAAGCATCCTTTTCAATGCCTGCATTCCCAGGTTCGAGCACGATCCCGGGTCTCTCCTTTTCATCCTTCCCTGTTGGTAGCTGACCGTCCTTTTGGGGCAATTGTTCAATGCCTGCACCGCATTGCCCGGCAACGGGACTGGGCGATAAGCGGCTCAACGACTTCAACGGCCGCGGTCAAATTTCCCCGGTGTAGGGAGGGAGGACTGGACTTCGATGCTGTCGGAGCCGCCGACTGGGTGGCCTTGCCTGGTGCGGCCTGTGACGGCGGCGCATCGGGCACCGGGTGGAATCTTGAGAGTCTCATTGTCAAAGTAGGCCTGGATGTCGGGAAAGCCGTCCTTATCGTAGTCTCGAGTGACCGTGCGGATCGGGGTTGCGCGGCCGAAGCGGATTGTCGAGGCGTCGAGTTGATCCCCCTCTGCAGCGGAGAAACCATAAAGTCGGACCGCGGAAACCCCGGCCACTGTCCCAATGACGTTGGGGACGACTCCGGGACGGATATCGACCCGCATTGCGCGATAGGGCTTTACTAACCAGACTTGCTCCCCAATCTCAAAACGGCTCTCGAATTTCTGGTGCAGCGGGATGATCAACTCGCGAAGACAGTCGGAGTCGAGATCCGCTGAAGCGATACTACCGATCGGGCCGGGCCTGGTATCGAGAAGCACTACCGGGTTCATCTTCTCGAGTTTCTCGACCTCGGGCCAGCCTCGGCGTCCCCAGATCAGGTAGACTTTGCCGACGCCCCCTTCACTGATTACGAGGTCGGCAATCTCGTCGCCGTCAAGATCCCCGGCCAGAAGCTGTTCCCCCAGCATCCCGCCGGGCTGACCTCGGAGCGTCGAATGGGCATCTTCCACGCTATGCGCGCCTTTGAATTCGTCTCTACCTCCAAACCAGATTCGAATCGAGCCGCGAGCCTGTGGATTGTCATCGACACCGACCCAGGATGCCATCAGATCAGAGCGACCATCACCGTCGATATCGGCGATCGCGACCCGCCTGAGAATGGAGCTGGGAGTGTTTCCCTGGAAAACAGCCGAGGCCTGCTGGGAAGTCTTTGGAACGCCCAACAGTGGCCCTGCGAAGGTGACCACTTGTCCTCTCCCCCCCAACAGATTCCAGAGGGTCATTTCGCTCGGAGCGGCGGCAAGATCCAGGTGGTCGTCGGAGTCGAGATAGCCAACAGCGCAGGGACCCGGAAAACCTTCTCCCATTCTCGAGCCGGTAAGCCACGGATCGGAAGGCCGCAAATCGATTCGGGAGGGCCACTGCCGCCGGCCGGAAACAAGGAAGAGAGCTCCGGCTGAACGTTGGGCTTCCGGGCTGAATTCCGTCGCACCGAGAAGTATGTCCGCCAGGCCGTCCCCGTCCAGGTCTGCTTCCTGTTCCGGTGAGAGGCAGGGGGCCAACCGGGCGTCAGGCCTGTAATCCATTGAGATGACCACGTCGGACTGATCAGATAGCAGAATCTCGGGAGGCCACTGAGAACGGCCAAAAACAAGGAAGCTGGAGCCGGTATGGAACAGAGACTCTTTAGCGGCAAGGCTATTGCTGATCAAAAGGTCGTCCAGACCGTCTCCGTTGTAGTCGGCAATCGGGCCACGGCCCAGATTTCCCGAGAGGTTTGGGATGCGGATCGTTGTCGTGACGGTCTGGGGAAACTGCCCGCCCTGCCAGAGCTTGTCTCCCAGCAAAAGGTGGACTGCATCCGGAGAAGCGAGGACCAGATCCGATCTTTGATCCCCGTTGAAATCACCGACGCCGGCATTCCAGGACCCCAAGCGGGAACTGTCGATGGCGATTGCCGGAAAAAGGGCAGGAGAAGAGAAGTCGGTAGTCGTCCGCCCGCCGCTGTTGCCAAACCAGAGAGCACCACCGCCCAAAACGACCGCGGCAATGAGTCCGGAGATTACCCTGGGGGACAGCTTGGATGCGGACCGGGCATTGTTGGAGCCACCCACGACGGCGTCTTGGCTCCACCACTGCTCAAGCTCATCCGAATAAGCAAAGACACTGCTCTGTCGGTGATGCAGATGGCGATGAACCGGGAGTCCCTCTTCCTTCTCCCAGCGTTGGACAGTTCGTACATCCCGTTCAAAGAACGCGGCGATTTCCTTCCAAGACGTTAAGAGCCGGCCTGACCCCATGCCTATCCCCGCTCAGTGAAGCAAGGAGGGTTGCTTCGCAGGCTTTCACTATACGACAAACGGCCCCAAACGGCGACTCGGAGCGTCTGTCGTGGTTTGCCGCTTGCGGCCTCGAAAAAGTGCGACCACGATCGCGGCACGCGTGGAGAAGTGCGCGAGCTTCTTTCACGTTGGATGAGGTATGCGCAGGCTGAAGAATCTGCAGATCGATCTGCAGAAAGAAGCTTCCAATTACGGGTTGCCACTCCCTCTCCATTGTGTGGAACCGGAATGACGAGGAGATTGAGAGATGATGACATACAACAGACACGCCCTGGTCCTGGGAATGCTGGCCATCTCACTGATTCTGAGTGGCGAGGCATTCTCCACAAACAACAGTGGCGAGGACAGTGATCCGCGTACAGTGTCCGTCGATTGCGCCAAGAAGGACTCCATCAACGAGGCACTTGAAAAGCATCCCGACGACGAGCTGATCATAGAGATCAAAGGGATCTGCCAAGAGGACGTCTTAGTTCAGCGTGACAACGTCACTCTCCGTGGCAGCGATCCTGCAAGTGATGGTATTGCTGCCGTAACTTCCGATCCCGCCGATACCGGCATTGCCCTGCACATCCGGGAGGCCAAGAGGGTGGCTGTCGAGAACCTCAAGATCACCGGCGGCGGGCTGACCGGGCTGATGGCGAATAATGCAAACCACCGACCCCAGATCGAAGTCTCCAATTGCCGTGTCGAAGGCAACGGCGTAATCGGAGCCTTCCTGGTGAACTCCCGCGTCCGGTTTACGGATACGGTCTTTACGGGCAACGGCCAGTCCGATGGGGGCGTTGGCATAGTCGCTTCGGAAGCATCGCTGCTGATCTGCGATCGTTGTATGATCAAGGACAACCCGGTTGGAACAGCAGACATTGGGTTGCAGCTGCAGGTCCAGAGTACCGCCACTCTGTTCGACAGCGAAGTGGAGGGTGTGGCGGGGTCGATCGTCGCAAGCCGATCTTGCCATGTAAACATGTTCGGTGGAACTTTGGAGGGAGCTTTTTCGGCCAGCTTCAAAAGCGAAATCGATCTCTTTGGAGTTGTGCAGGCCCCGTTAGCGACGGATGACTTCAATCTTGCCCAGCACGATTCGTATGTCCGGCTCCGAGCGTTGGCCACTGAGAATCCGGCGGACCCACCGATTCTCAGTGAAATCGACCACATCTTCTTCTTCGGATTCTCCAATGGTCACTTTCGAGGCTCCACGATAAAACAGCTCAGCTGTGTAGACGAATCGAAGGCCCTCTGCAACGCGTCGGTGACCGTCACCGGAGCCAGCACCTGCGGAGCCTGTCCTCCGGCGCCTTGACCCTCCCGAGGCCGGGGGAGTTCTCAAGACCCATTAGGCAAAGAGGTCAAGCCGCAGCAGCTGGTCAACTTGGACGTTTTTCCCGGAAGCCGTGCCGCCGAGGCATTTCATCCGTGTGCGCCGAGGCGTTGTTGACTCCAAGCCTCTTGTCTTTGAGCTGCTCGCTGATTTCATGACCGCTGAGCCACCCACTTCCCGGTCCCCAACGCAGACCCGCTGCGTCAGGTCCAGCCAATCTACCAAGACTTCTAAAACCCCGATTTGGCGCCAGTTTCTCTCTGCACCACGCGGGCCCAGTGGAGGGTCCAGTCGGGGTGGTCGGGGAGTTGGAACTCGACTCTGCGGCGCACCAAGTCCTTGGCGAGATCTCCCGGCAGGTAGGCGACCCGGTAGTGGTGTTTGAGCGCCATCGCCACGTCCTGAACCTGTTCAAGAATGTAGTTGGAGGAATAGTGGATACCGCCGGTTCGCTTCTCGATGCGTCGTCGGACCTTTTGATCGCCGCCCAAGTTGAAAGCGTCTCCCAGCCTGTTGTACACCCCCACTCCGAAAAAGCGGACCCCGGCGCGCTCGAGATGGTCGAGCGTGGCTTGGCCGATGTTTCCGAATCCCGCCGAGAAGACCAGCAGGAAGCGGTTGTCGGCCCTGCACTGCCCCATTTTCAAGAGCGTCTCATCTACTGCGTACCCGGTGTAGGCATTACTCCCGAAAAGCGAGCCCAAGCGGGCCAGCTTGCCTGATCTGCCGCCGACGGCAAGGTTGGTCAAGGCTTCGGTCAACTTGCGCCGGTCTCGGGTCAACTCGCTCAAATAGTGGACTTCTTTGGCGTAGGTGGCCACCAGGACTTCGTCCTGGGGATCGAGCCGGTGGACGAGATCGAAAATCAGCTGCTTGGCGGTGCTCAAGCCATCCCGGGACATGTTGTTGCCGGAATCCACCAGGAGGGCGAGGCAAACCGGCACTCGGTTGCGTTCTTCGAAGGCGGCGATGGGACGGCGGCGGCCTTCTTCGTAGACCGCGAAATCATCGGCCTCGAGCCCAGTGACGATGGAGCCGTTCGCTCTGGTCACCCGCAATTCGAAAAGAGCGGCATAGGCTCGTGCTTCGAAGCGGGGAGTGTCGGGATCGCCGCCGGTTTGTGCTTGGGCCATGGATGCAGGGGCAATAAAGAGCAGCCAATATGCGAATGCCCCCGCAATGAGACGCTTCGATTTCATATCCCTATTCTTAAGACTCGATCCGAGGTGCGGCGGGTTCATTCGGCCATCAACCGGAACAAGCAAGATGCCTGCTTTACGGCTTGCCATCGGTTCGACTCGGGCTTATGCTCGAAGCCCATCATGCAATCCTCAACTCTTCGAAGCTTGATTTTGATCGCGTCCTTTTTGCTCTCCAGCTGCGCTCCGCCGGCAGACGAGCCGGAGAGGGATAAGCCCGCCGAGCCCCAGCCCGAGGCGACTTCACTGCTGGGAGAACCGCTCTACGCGCCTCCCTTGGACGACGAACGCGGCAGCGAGTACGAAGCCAATCTGGAGCGGGCCCGGACCGATTACGAAGCGGATCCGTCCAACGTCGACGCCATCGTCTGGCTGGGCAGGCGGACGGCCTATCTGGGCCGCTACCGGGAGTCAATCGAGATCTACTCGAGAGGCATCGAACGGCACCCGGACGAAGCGTCCCTCTATCGCCACCGGGGCCACCGCTACATCACGACCCGCCAGTTCGAGAAAGCCATAGCCGACTTGCAGAAGGCCGCCGACCTCAGCCGGGGCGAACCCGATCAGATCGAGCCGGACGGCATCCCCAACGAACGCAACCAGCCGACCAGCACCCTGCAGTCGAATATCTGGTATCACCTGGGGCTGGCCCTCTATTTGTCGGCCGACTTCCCCAATGCTCTGGAAGCCTATCGACGCTGTATGGGAGTTTCGAAAAGCGACGACATGAAGGTGGCCACCTCGCATTGGCTGTATATGACCGCCCGCCGCGCAGGGCAGGAGGAAGAGGCGAACCAAGTTCTCGACGCCATCCACGAGGAGATGGATATCATCGAGAACCACAGCTATTATGACCTTCTGCTCATGTACAAGGGACTCAAAAAGATCGAGGACATCCACGATCCCTCGGGCGACACCCTGAGCTCGGCGACAGTGGGTTACGGTGTGGGGAACTGGTTCCTGTACAACGGCCGTGGCGAAGAGGCGGAAGCCGTTTTCAAGAAGATCCTCGAAGGGGATCAATGGGCCGCCTTCGGGTACATCGCGGCCGAGGCGGAGCTGGCGAGGAGGTAGGCGCCCGTCTTCTCGGCTCGAGGATCTCAGACCTCTGAAAACCTCGGGGATGGCGCCCGGTGGATGACTGGCTCCGCCTGGGCTTGCAGTTGCGCAATCTCCTCGCGGACGTCCTTGACCTGGGCCTTTGAGTCCAGAATCTCGATAATCAACTCGAAGGTTCGGGTTTCGCCCGGCCCGAGGATCAGCAGCCGGCCCTTTTCGCGCTCGAAAGCCTTCCGATTGGGATAGGAGGTGCCCGGCTCGAGCCCTGTGACGTATCCATCCTCGATCGAAGCGGTGTTCTTCCACTGGGTAAAGCAGGGGAGCCGGCCGGCGTTGAAGCGCAAAACCGCGGCAGCATCGCCCGCCTCGTTGCAGAGCGCCGCCAGAGTGTCCCCATCCGGCTTGGACCGCAGTTCGAACCAGTAGACTTGTTCGATGTAACCCGCCAGCGGCGCCGAATAGGCCGCATAGCCGTCCAGACCCTCCACGGCGCGAGCGTCCCGGGGCGCCATCTCGCGCACCGGGGTCAGTAGCTCAGAGCCTCCCCCAAGCAGCGGAGGCCCGAAGTTGCAGTGGTAGAGCAGCTCCATCTCGGCAGGGACAGACTTGAGATTGGTGACGCGGTCCTGCAGCAAAAGCCGATTGGAGTCGGGCCAGGTGGTGACAGTGGCTTCGAGCCGGAGTTGGGGGCCGAAGAGCATGCACTCGTCCACGCGGCCCGTTACCGAGATTCCATCATCATCGCTTTCCGAGACTTCGACGTAATGAGCCGGCAGATTGGCGATCTTGCCGTGCAGCGTCAGAGAAACCTCCGCCGGATTACCCTGATTGTCGAGAACGCTGTCGACCCCCGGCGAGCCGTGGGAATCGAGGCCGCATCGGACGATCCATTCGTCGAACCCGGAGAGCCAGCCCAGACCGCCCCGATCGTTGAGGTCGACGAAGGCGGGATGTACGGGTCCCTGCACGGGAGCCTTCCAGCCCAGGTCAATCCCCCGGTAATCGCCCTTCCAAATCCCCATGCCCCGAGTCGGAACCACGATGAAGCTGAGGGCGCCGTTGTCGACTTCGATGATCTCGACGCCTTGGCTCAGGCCGGACTGGAGAGTCTTCCTGGAGACTCGGCCGGACTTGGAGAATCCCGCACCCATTTCGGACCCTGCCAAAGAGAAGGATTGGAGCCAGGTGCCGCTTTCTCGATCAGTGAGAATCCAGTTTTTCTTCATCAGTCATCCTGCCGTTGCCAGATAACGCAGCTTGCCAGGTGAGCGCGCTACGGTTCGCAAGGTCGCGCGTCTATTCCTCCGGCTCGATGACCTGTAGGACTTGGTCCGCCGCAACGCCGCGCAAAACTTGCTTGGTGCCGCTAGGCCAGATGATCTCGATTTTTTCGATCTCGTCGGTTTGGCCCAGGCCGAAGTGGACACCGCTGTGGCTCGAAGAGGCGTAGCCCACCGCGCTGGTCATACGATTGACCTGATCGCCGATTCGCACCAGGGCGCCGATTCCGTCCCGGTTGCTCTTGGTACCTCGGAGCCTGAGGACGATCCAGTGATTGCCATTCGAACCTGTGTTCTTCCACAGCTCCACACGGTCGAGAAGTGAGGTGACGACGACGTCGATCCTGCCGTC
>JBFGHF010000106.1:0-9221 GCA_041578355.1 Acidobacteriota bacterium | reverse complement strand
CAGACCGGCTGCAACCCGGGAAAGCACAGGGTCTTCGATTTCCTGGTTCCGGACCGCAAGTCGTACCTGCCCAAACTCTGCTCGGCGGACATTGCACCACCCAAACGGCACCTCAATCTGGGGCGCTATCGAATTCCCCTGGGGCGGGCCCGAATCCGCTTCGAGCGCAAGAGCCAGTCGTTTTGGAAGATCCTGGGAGATCACGGGATTTTCAGCAACATCTTGCGTGTCCCCATCAGTTTTCCCGCCGAGAAATTTCACGGCCTGCTGCTCTCGGCGATGTCCGCCCCCGACCTCAGGGGGACGCAGGGAACCTTCTCTTATTACACCAGCGACCCCGCTGAGCAGAAGCAGTTCACGGCGGGGACGGCGCTGCTGGCGCGACAGGAAGGAAAGGCGTACAACGCCGAGATCGCCGGGCCCGAGAATCCCCTGGACAGGCGATCCGAGGAAATGCGGCTGGCCTTTCGAGTGGAGCCGGCCCGCAATGGAGGCCCGCCCACTCTGGTCGTCGGAGGGCGCAGCTATCCTCTTCCCCTGCGACGCTTCACTCCCTGGATTCCACTCGAGTTCCGGGCCGGGTTGGGTATGAAAATCCACGGGATCTGCCAGTTCTACCTGCTGGAGCACTCGCCGCGCCTGAAGCTCTACATGTCGCCCATCAACATCGATCCCGAGAAGCCCGCCTTGCCCGTCTCTCACCCGGTGACCTATTCGATGTACCTGGCGAAGACGCAGGGTCCGTTTTCGACCCTGGGCGTGGCCGAGGACACCTGGGCTCTCAACGAGCGGAACCTGGACGAGGCGGGGTTTCTCGAGCAGTGCTACTCGATTCACCAAGAGCGGGAACGGATGTTCTTCGACGCGATCGAGAAAACCAGGCGCGGCTTGGTGACCTGCGTCTTCGACATCACCGACCGCCTCCAGCACATGTTCTGGCGCTATCTCGAGGACGACCATCCGGCCAACCCGGGAAAAGACACCACCCAGCACCGCGACGCGATCCCGGAGCTCTACGAACGGATGGACGAACTGGTAGGCCGCATCCGGGAGAAGGTCGGCGACGATACCTATCTCATCGTCATGTCCGATCATGGTTTCAACTCGTTCCAGAGGGGAGTGAACCTCAATACCTGGCTCCATCAAAACGACTTCCTTTCCGTCCGCAGTGGTCCCAGCGGAGCGGAGTGGTTCGAAGAAGTGGAGTGGGCCAAGACGCAAGCCTATGCTGTGGGACTGGGTGGAATCTATCTCAATCTGAAGGGCCGGGAGGCGAAAGGAATCGTCGAGCCCGGGGCGCAGGCCGCCAGGGTCAAGAACCAGATTCGCGAGAAGCTCTCCTCTCTGAGCGACCCTCGTGACGGGAAACCCGCGGTCGGCCACGTTTATGATTCGCGGGAGGCGTTTCAGGGACCCTACGTGGGGGAGGGTCCCGACCTAATCGTCGGCTTTGAACCCGGTTACCGCGTGGCCTGGACCAGCGCGACCGGGGCGGTGACTGGAGAAGTTTTCGAGGACAACCGCAAGAGTTGGAGCGGTGACCACTGCATGGACCCGCCCCGCGTGCCGGGAGTGTTCTTCTGCAACCACCCTGTCGGACCGAAAGAAGTCGGCATCATGGATATCGCACCCACCGTGCTGGAGCTGTTCGGCGTGGAGGCACCCCCCTACATGGACGGGAAGACACTGCTTCAAGATTCCCGGTTATCCTCTTTGCGAGAGGGGCGGACTTGATTTGAGAAGAGTAAAGCAGTTTCACCCCGGGCGCGCCAAAGCACAGGGCAGCCTGCTGCTGGCGGTGCTGGCATTCGCGGCTTTGTTGACCGCCTGTGCCTCACCCGCACATCGGCAGGTCTTTGTTTTGGGGATCGACGGTTTGGACCCGCAGCTCCTGCAGAGGTTCATGGAAGAGGGAAAACTGCCCCATTTCAGTGAACTGGCGGGTCGGGGCGAATTCAAACCGATGACGACCACCATGCCTCCCCTGAGCCCGGTCGCCTGGTCGACCTTCATCACCGGCACGGATCCGGGGGGGCACGGGATCTTCGACTTCATCCATCGCGATCCGAGGACCTACCTCCCCGAGTTCTCGATGTCCAAGGCGAGCGGCTCCGGCCGCAATCTGAGAGTGGGATCGTGGGTTCTGCCCATCAGCGGCGGCAGCGTCGAGCAGTTGCGACAGGGCCGCGCCTTTTGGGAACTGCTCGATGAGGCCGGCATTCCCACTACCGTCTTTCGGATGCCCGTCAACTTCCCGCCCCAGGGTGACGCCAGGGCTCTCTCCGGCATGGGCACCCCCGATATTCTGGGGACCTCCGGCACGTTTTCCTTCTTTTCGAGCAGTCGGCCGGGAAAGTCCGACAGTGTGCCCGGCGGCCGTCTGAACTGGCTGCAACTGGTGGGGAATCGCGCCACGGGGACGCTGCGAGGTCCGAACAACACCTTCCGCGAGGTGGACGGCCTCAGGGGGCCTGAGAACCCGGAGATGAAGCTCGACTTCCAGGTCTTGGTCGATCCCGACGAGCCTGTTGTCCGCTTCGTGGTTCAGGACAACGAGTTCATCTTGAAGGAAGGCGAGTGGAGCGATTGGATTCGGCTGGAGTTCGAGGCCATTCCCTATCTGGCCGGCGTCACCGCGGTGGCCCGCTTCTACCTGCAGGAAGTGCGGCCCGAGTTCCGGCTCTATGTCACCCCCTTGCAGATCAATCCGGAAGAACCGGTGATGCCCATCTCGTCCCCCGGCGATTGGTCTCGAGAGCTCGTGGACGAGCTGGGTTACTTCTACACCCAGGAACTGGCGGAAGAAACCAAAGCTCTTTCCAACGGGGTTTTCAGCGCCGAAGAGTTCTGGCGCCAGGCCCGATTCGTCTTTGAGGAGCAGGAAAGGGCCTTCGACCTGCTGCTGCGGGACTACCGGGAAGGCTTCATGTTCTTCTACTTCTCGGGAGTCGACCAGGTGTCCCACATGCTGTGGCGTTACGCGGACACCGCCCACCCCGCCTACATCGAGGACGCCTCACTGGCGGGCGCCATCGGAGAGATGTATCAGAAGATGGATGGGGTGCTGGGGCGGCTGATGGAGAGGCTCGACGAAAACGCCACGCTGATCGTTATGTCCGACCACGGCTTCGCGCCATTCAGCCGGGGCGTCAATTTGAACTCCTGGCTTCTGGAAGCCGGGTACGTCGGTCTCAGAGATCCTTCCAGGAGGGGAGAGGAAATCCTCTTCGGGAACGTCGATTGGAACCTCACCAAAGCCTATGCCTTGGGTCTGAACGGAGTCTATGTCAACCTGCACGGGCGTGAACGCAGCGGTATCGTGTCGAGCGGGGCCTATGAGGAACTGCTCGAAAAGCTGGAATCGGAGCTGCTGGCAATGGTCGACCCCGAAACCGGCGAAAAACCGATTTCCCTGGTCGTGCGGACGAAGCGGGACTTTCACGGGCCCCACCTGGACGGGGCGCCCGACTTGGTGGTTGGCTACAATCGCGGCTATCGCAGTTCCTGGGCCAGTCCTCTGGGCGAGTTTCCCGCGGAAATCTTCGAGGTCAACCTGGATGCTTGGAGCGGCGACCATGCCATGGACCACCGTTTTGTCCCCGGTGTTCTGCTCAGCAACCGCTCGATCACTCTCGATCAGCCCGCACTCTACGATCTCACGGTGAGCGTTCTCGACGAATACGGCGTAGAGAAACTGCCCGAGATGATAGGCAGCGACTGTTTGGCGCCGTCGAACAGGGAGAAATAAGATGATTTTCGGTCCCAGAGTCAAGCTTGACAAAGCCCTCTATGAAAAGGTCAAGGAATACGCCGAAATCGCCGGTTACTCTTCGGTGGAAGAGTTCGTCACGCATGCGCTGGAAAAGGAACTGGCCAAGCTCGATGATGCCGATTCCGAGGAGGAGATCAAAAAGCGCTTGAAGGGTCTGGGATACATCTCCTGAAAGGAACCGACCGTTGCGATTTTTTCTGGAGTTCCTGATGGGTTGGGTCAATCTGCTGTTCGGAGCCCTGGTCTGGCCGTTGTCCGGCCTCGATCCGCTTTGGACGATGCTTCTGATTTCCATTCTCGGCGGGGGCTTGATGGTCTGGATCTTCGGGCTGGTCTCCCCACAAGACAAGATCCGCGCCTTGAGGAACCGCATTCGCGGAAATCTTCTGGGTGTGCGGCTTTTCCAGCACGATCTCGACGCGGTCTTCCGTCTTCAAGGAAGGATTCTGCGAGACACCACTCGTTACGCCGGATTGTCTCTTTTTCCCGTGTTCGTGCTCCTGCTGCCGGTGCTCATCCTCCTGGTGCAGTTGAGCCTCTATTTCGAAGCGGCCCCCTTGCGCCCGGGGCAGGCCGCCGTCCTGACGGCCCGCTTCGACGAGGGTTGGGACGTCCAGCCCCAAGTAGCCATCGAAGCTCCCCGGGCGGTGGCTGTCGAGACGCCGCCGGTGCGGGTCTTTCCTCAGAACGAATTCTCATGGCGCATCCGCGCCCGAGATCCGGGGAAGCACTCCGTCGTTCTCCGAGTTGGGGAGCGGGCCTACCGCAAAGAGGTCAACGTTGGAACCGAGTTGAGCGCCACCCCGCGCGTCCGCACCCGGTCATTGCTGGATTGGCTTCTCTGTCCGGGCGAACCTCTCATCGAAGCCGACTCTTCGCTGCGCTCCATCGAGGTGGGCTACCCGCAGTTGCCACTCCGCATTTGGGGTTTTTCGGTCCACTGGCTGGTGTTCTTCTTTGTTCTTTCGATAGCGGCGGGATTCGCACTCAAGGGTCCGCTCAAGGTGGAGATCTAGTGGCCACGCTGCAGAGCCCTCTCAACGTTCGACTGAAACGCCTGCTCCGGAGGGCGCGTCTGGGGCCCCCGGTGATCGTGGTCTCGGGACTGCCCCGCTCAGGGACTTCGATGATGATGAGGATGCTCGAACAGGGAGGGCTGGAACTGCTCAAAGACGAAGTCCGCGGAGCCGATCAGGACAACCCCCGGGGCTACTTTGAGTTCGAGCCGGTCAAAGACCTGGCCGGCAGGACCGACAAGGCCTGGGTGAAAAAAGCCCGGGGTAAGGCGGTGAAAGTGATCTCCGAGCTTCTCCGCGAGCTTCCCCGGGGCTTTTTCTATCGAGTCGTCTTTTTGCAGCGGCCACTGAGGGAGGTGATCGCCTCGCAGAACAAGATGCTGCAGCGCTCCGGAACAGAGGCCGACCCAGCCGGCAACGAGCGCCTGGCCATGCTCTTCGAGCGTCACCTGAGGGCAACCCGGCTTTGGCTGCGGCGTCAACCCAACTTCGAGGTCTTCGAGGTGGACTATCGGTCGGTAATCGAAAACCCCCGTCAGGAGGCGGAGAAGCTCACCGCATTCCTGAAGCTGCCGCTCCGAGTCGACTCCATGGTCGCCGCCGTCGAGCCAGGGCTCTACCGGAATCGATTCTCCTCCTGAGGGCTACGGCGGGATCGGTGTGAGATTCCCAAACAACGGAGACGCGACCGGGCGAGTCGTCCGACTGTGCTCAGGCCGGTCGTCCGGCGGGATATGCCTTGGAACGGCTCGCCGGACCCGTCTCCCTGTGAGAGTCTGCTATCTCGCGAATGGCGTAAGGGCGGAAGCCTCGTGCTTCGTGGTGGATTCGAATCAGGATCTCCGCAAGGAGCCCGAAGAGGAGCGAGACCATCGACCCGACGAAGAGGATGGCCGAAATGGACGGAAGAGGTGTCGAGAAGAGACTCGCTCGATAGCCCGGGCCGAGAAAACTCAGCCATCCGAAATGAAGGGCGACGCCGAGAAAGCCGACCAGAACCGTAGCCAACAGTAAGATCACTCCCAGAAGTCCGAAAAAGTGCATGGGGCGCGTGTAGAACCTGCTGATGAAGTAGATGTGCAAGAGGTCCGACACTACCTTCAAGACGCGTTCCAACCCGTATTTGCTCGACCCGCCGTAGCGCGGCCGATGATCGACCACGATCTCGGTGACTCGGGCCCCTTTGGCTGCCAGGAATACCGGGATGAAGCGATGCATGTCCCCGTACAAGCGGACTTCTTGGAGCAGATCCGCCCGGTAAGCTTTCAGAGTGCAGCCGTAGTCGTGCAAAGGGAGCCGGACCAACTTGGATATCAGCCAATTGGCCAGCATGCTCGGCACGCGCTTCGAGATCAGCCGATCTTTTCGCGAACGGCGCCAACCGCTGACCACGTCGAACCCCTCCTCGAGGGTCTTCACCAAACGAGGGATGTCGGCGGGGTTGTTTTGGCCATCGGAGTCGAGAGGGACCACGATCTCGCCCTCGGCCAGATCTATGCCTGCCGCCAGTGAGGCGGTCTGGCCGAAATTGCGTCGCAAGGTGATCACACGCGTACGAATCGCCGTGCTCTTCGCGGAAGCCGCCACACGACTCAGGATCTCCGAAGATCCGTCCGTCGAGGCGTCGTCGACGTAGAGGATCTCGGCGCGTCGATCCGTGCTCTGCAGAGCCTGCCGGAGTTCGCGATCGAGCCTTTCCAGACTCTCCTGCTCGTTCAAGACCGGCAAGACCACCGAGATTTCAGGAGCCGTTGTCATTTCTCACTCGTCACCAGAAAGGGTCAAGACTTTGCCGGCCAGAATCGGATGCAGCTCACCGTTGTCGACCAGCAGCTGCCCGTTGACGATCACGTATTCCACGCCCGTCGGGTATTGATGAGGCTCTTCGAAAGTGGCTGTGTCCCGCAGGTTCTCGAGGTCCAGGACGACCAGGTCGGCAGCCCAGCCTTGGCGGACCATTCCCCGGTCTCGAAGCCCCAGGATCAGCGCAGGCAACGAGGTCATGGAGCGGATCGCGTCGGCCACGGTGATGACTCCGAGATCCATGGCGTAGCGTCGGATCTTGCGGGGAAAGGTCCCGTAGAAGCGGGCGTGGACGGGGCCGTCTCCCGGTAGGGCGATTCCGGCGTCGGAGGCCGTGGCCGTCCAGGGGCGGGCGGCGTAGGCCTTGATGTCGTGCTCGGAGAGCGAGAAGCCCCTGATGCGGGCGCCGCCGGGGCGGTTTTCGTATCCCTGCCGTTGGATGGTGATGGCCATCTCGACGGCGTCCACGCCCGCCGATCGGGCCAACTCCGCCAGGGACTTTCCGACAAAGCCATTCTCCGGGTGATCGAAAACGACAATTCTTTCGGCCCCTCCACGCCTGGAAATCTCGTGGGCGATATCGCCTCTGAGTTGCGCCGCCTTCTCGCTGTCTTCGAGCACTCCCTCGAGCGACTCACGGGCGTTCCTGCCGGATGAACCGGAAAATACCCAGCGGGGAATCAGCACGGTGCTGCCGTCGCTGCCGGTGGTGTCGTAGGGGTATTGATCGGCCCATACGTCCACGCCCTGCTCCCGCGCCCGTTCGATCAACAAAATCGCGGCTTGACCCGACCCCCAGTAGTGGGCGCCTTTGGCTTTGATGTGCGAGGCGACCACCCTGGCGCCGGTGCTTCTGCCGATCTCAATCGTCTCGCGGACCGAATCGAGAAGGCTTGGAGCCCCGCGGGGGTGTTGGCTCGGCCAATACCACATGGGATCGGACCCTTCGCTGCGCTGGTGCGAGATGTAGACACCGCCCCACGGCACGATCTCGTTCACCAGAGCCGCCACTTCTTCCATCGTGCTCCAGCGCCCGGGCGTGTATTCGAGCCCAGCCGAGATTCCCCGGGCCCCTTCCCGCATCCCCTGCCGGATCAGCTCCTTCATGCTTTGGATCTCCGCGTCGGTGGCGGGCCGTCGGAAGTCGGCGCCCATGACCCGGCCGCGGACGGTGCCGTGCCCGATCAGAAGCACGACATTGGGGCCGGTGCCCTGTTCTTCGAGAAGAGCTCTTTGTTCCGCGATGGGCCAGGCGGAGCGGCCGTCCTGGTTGGCGACCAGCGTCGTGACCCCCTGCCTGATCAGATTGGGCGCCGCCCGCCGATGCGCGTCGCTGGAGCGCAAGCCTCGCTCTTTGCGGAGCGGGTCGTCGGCGTGCGAGTGAAGGTCGATGAAGCCGGGGACGATGAGTTTCCCAACAGCCTGGATCGTCCTCTTCGCAGTATGGCCCTCGAGGGAGCCGACCGCGGCGATCCGTCCCTCTCGAATCGCCACGTCGGCCGGGAATGCCGGGTTGCCGGTCCCGTCGTTGACGCGGCCGCCCAGGATCAGAAGATCGTAAGCGGGTTCCTGCGCGTAGAGTCTTCCATCTTCCGTCCTCGGTCCTGCGAGGAACACCAGAATGAGCAGGCAAAGAAGCCGAAATTTCATGTTTTGGGAGGGTAGCATGTCGGCGAGCAACAGGAAACGCAATAGACGCACCGGAGGTGCGGCAAGCCTGGAGCCGGTGGTCGAGTGCCGCGACACCACCGGTCTGCCGCGTCGCCAACGCACAACGCACCCCGGCAGGGGTGCGAGAAAACCGGCTGTTGCACCCCTTCAGGGTGCCCATCGCGGGGTGAGGGCGTTTGTCAACCGGTGGTGCGTGCCGACGCACGAACCACCGGCTACAGGCCGGCAGCGCCTCCGGCGCAAACGTGTCCCCTTGAGCGTCGCCGGGAGGGCCGAGATCCGCAGCCGGCGGACAACGAGGCCACGATGGAGCCGCGTGTTACGGTGGCAAAAAACCCGCACCGGAGGTGCGGGAAGCCTGTAGCCGGTGGTTGAGCGCAGCGACACCACCGGTAAAATGGGGTCTCACCCACGCACAACGCACCCCGGCAGGGGTGCAAGGAGTTCCCCAAATGCCTTCCACTCACAGCAGTCTTCACTACCATTTTGTTTTCAGCACAAAAAACAGAAGGCCGTATATCCTGCGGGATTGGCGGGAGCGGTTACACAATTATCTCGGTGCAATAATACGAAACATCGATGGCATCCCGTTGGAGACGGGTGGAGTGAGAGACCATGTTCATTTACTGGCCACCCTTCGTCCGGTTCACCGAGTTTGCGATGTTCTTCGCGAGCTCAAGAGATCGTCTTCCAGCTGGGCTCATGATGAGATCAGGAGGCGGAATTTTGGATGGCAGGAAGGATACTGCGCCTGCAGCGTGAGCCGTTCAAAGATTCCTAGCGTGATCCGATACATCCGGAACCAGGAAGAGCATCACCGGCAGCGGTCATTCAAAGACGAGTACAAAGACTTGCTCGAGAAACACGGTCTCGATTTCGACGAGAAGTATCTCTGGTGACGCTGTTGCACCCCTTCAGGGTGCCCATCGCGGGGTGAGGGCGTTTGTCAACCGGTGGTG
>JBFGHF010000105.1:0-9271 GCA_041578355.1 Acidobacteriota bacterium | reverse complement strand
CTCGCAGTTCTCATTTCTCATCTCGCACTTGCCCGTTCGCGATGTTCATCCTTCTTCCTTTGCTTTGGCGGCCCGGGCCAAGCGTGAAGGGAGAGCGCCCGAAGGGCCAAGTGAGATGTGCGAGATGGGAAGTGCGAAGTTCGGGTCGGTGGGTCGGTGGGCTCCACCTCATTCGGGGAGCTTGGCAGCCAGTTCTTCCCAGCTCTGGTAGTGCTCCTTGAGACTCTGGCTGGTTCGCTCGTATTTTTCGGCCAGTTCGTGGCGCCGAGCGAAGTCTTCTTCGGTCTGGAGACTCTTCAGGAGGTCCTGTTTGATCGACTCCAGGCTCTCGATTTCCGCTTCCATTCCGGCCAATCGCTTCTCCAGACGCATTCGCTCGTTCTTGGAGAGGGGAGCGGCCGTCGGCGAGGCATCGGCCGCTCTCGGCTGGGGCCGGTTGAGAAGCTGAGAATCGGGTTCGGAGTTTGTCGATGCTTGAGGATCATTGTCGGGCTGAGAGCCTGTCTTGCGTTTGTCTTGCGGGCCGGCCTCGCCAGGATCTGAGACTTCGACCAGCTTTGTTTCGCGAATGGCCAGATATCTCTCTACCGTCTGTTCCAGAAAGTAGAGATCGTGGGAGACGATGATCAGGGTTCCGCTGTAATCGGCAAGCGCGGATTCCAGGGCCTGGCGGCTGGCGATGTCCAAATGATTGGTGGGCTCATCGAGCAAGAGCACATTGGTGGGATGAAACAGAAGTCTGGCCAGAGCCAGACGGCTCTGTTCGCCGCCGCTCAATCGACCCACCTTCTTGAAAACGTCATCCTGTCGGAACAAGAAACGCGCGGCCAGGCTGCGCAACTCTTCGTCGGGGCAGAGCGAATCCAACTCCCGAAGACACTCCAGAACGGTGCGCTCCGGGTCGCCCAACTCGATTTTCTGGGAGAAGTAGGAGAAGACGGTGTTGAGGCCCCTCTGCAGACGTCCGGAGAGCGGCGGCAGCTGCCCCATCAGTGTCTTGAGAAAGGTCGATTTCCCGCTACCGTTGCCTCCCAGGATTCCGATCCGCTCTCCCCTCAACACCTGCAATTCCACCCCCTCCAGCAGCGCGACGCCCGGATAACCGATGGAGGCCTGCTCGAACCTGAAACTGACCGTCCCTCCGCGTTGAGCCTCTCGGACCTCCAAGAGCAGACTTTCCTCATCCTTGACCGGCGGCTTGACCGCTTCCGCCTTGGCCAATCGCTTGCGGCGGGCCTGGGCCTGCTTGGTTTTCTGACCGGCCAGGTTGCGTCGAATGAAGTCTTCGGTTTTCGCCCTCCACTCCCGGTCGGCCAAATACTCTTTGCGCCTCTGCTCGAGCCTTTGCTCGCGGAGCTTCCGGGAAGCGCTGAAGGAGCCGGAATAGGTCTCCAGACCTCCCCCTTCGAGTTCCCAGGTGAGGCTGGTGGTGCGGTCGAGAAAGTGGCGGTCGTGACTGACGACGATCAAAGCGGACCCGGAAGCCGCCAGAAAATCCGCCAGGTAGAGGATGCCCGTAAGATCGAGATGGTTGGTCGGCTCGTCGAGCAGGAGGAGCTGGCTGGGAGCCAGCACGGTGCGGGCCAACAGGAGTCGACGAACCTGCCCTCCACTAAGCCGTTCACAGGGCATCTCGAAGTCCTCGGCTTGGAAACCGACGCCCCGCAACACGGATTCCGTCCGCGCTTCGTAATCGTAGCCGCCGAAGAGTCGAAAACGAGCTTGCAGGGTTTCGTATTCAGCCGCCAGTTCGGGCGGGATGCCCCGGCGGCTCACACTCATCTCGTGCTCGAGGAACCGGAGTCTTCGTTCACCCCGGCGCAGATCCTCGAAGACCTCCAGAGCAGCCTTCTTCAGGGAGGTTGCGGGCAGCAGGCGAGGGACTTGCTCTTGTTGCGTGATCTCGAGGCCCTTTTGCCGGAAGACGTCGCCCTGGTCGGCCCTCTGCCGGCCGGAGATGATGTCGAGGAGGGTTGTCTTACCGGTCCCGTTTCGGCCGATCAGGCCGATCCGCTCACCTTCATTGACCTGGGCGGCCACGGATTCAAAGAGCCGCCGCCCGTTGAATTCCTTGCCGACATTCTGAAGGCGGAAAAGCATGGCTCGACCGGGGAGTCGGGCGACTCGCTCAAGTCCGGGAATAGTCTATGAAGCCCGGATTGAGCACCCCGTTGGGGTCGTAGAAACCCTTCCATTCCCGGACTTTGGGCCAGAGTTCGCCGAAATGGTTGCGCCAGCGGGCTTGATCGAATTCAACCCAACCCGAAAGATAACGCTTTCCTCCCACCTGTATGGAGAGATCGCTGGCCTTGTTGAGCATGGGAAGCGTCAAGGGAAGGAGTTTTTGAGGCACTGCCGGGAGAATCCCGAAACCCATGACGAACTCCCCTTTGGGATGCATGAACAGGGGCGCGTCGGAAGTCGTGCCGCGGCAGGGCCAAAGCAGGACGTGGCCGCCGATCAGCAGATTGGGCGGAAAGCCGTCGAGCACACCTTGAATGTAGCCCGCAGTCGCCGGCCAGGGGAGCACACATTCCATCCACGGATGAGCCAACTGCCAGGCGCCCGATTCTCTCCACATGCGGAAGACCGGGTCGAGCCGATGGACGAATTCGGCGATCGAACCATCCTCGGTGTGCACATGCCGGTAGAAGTTGAGCCCCGACAGCACGGAGGCGTCGTCTGGCTGGGAATCGTCGAACTCAACCGTAAGCTGCATGGGATAAAACCACTCCGCGAAGGGGAGCTTAGCCTCTCCCACCTTGCGAAAGCCTTGTGGACAGGGAGCGCACCAGGACTCGATGTAATCGGCGCGGTCCCCCTTGATGATCAGCTCCTGATCGCGCATCAACGTCGAAAGGTCGTCGTAGAGCAGATAGTAGGTTCGCACCCCAGGCGGCACGTCGCGCAGCCGGATCCGAGCCCCCGTGATGACCGAGAACTGCCCCAATCCGCAACGGGTGCAGTCGAAGAGTTGCGAGTTTTCTTCCTTGGAACAGCGGAGCAGGTGCCCCTCGCCCGTCACCACCTCCAACTCGGTGACGTTGTCCGCCTGGGTGCCGAAGCGGTGTGACGCCACTCCCAGGCCCGCCATCGAAAGCGTCCCTCCGACGGTGACGTTGAGGTTGTTCGTCAAAACGCGAGGCAGCTTGCCCTGAGCCAGGGTTCTCTTGGCCAGGTCGGCCCAGACCACACCCGCCTCGCACCAAACAGTGTCGCCCTCGACAGCATCGATTTCGTTGAGCGCGCCCAGATCGAGAACGATCCCGCCCTGGCTCAAGGACTGTCCGCTTTGGGAATGGGCAGCGCCTCGGATGGCCACATGCCAGCCTTCTTGATTGGCCAGTTCGACGATCCGCTGCACGTCGGAAGCGGAGGATGGGACAGCGAGCACGGCCGGGAATTTCTCGATGATCCGCCCGAAGTCGCCCTTCACCTCGTCGAGAGTCTCGGCGTCCGCAAAAACCTTGCCTTCAATGAAATCCTTCAGTTTGGTAACGTCCACCAGTTCCTCCGAGCAGCGGCTTCAAAACGAAGAATTCTAACACGGGGCTCGGGGCGGGGACTCGACGGCCTGTGGATCGAACCGGTCGAAAACAGAACCCGGCGCCCCGAGGGGGGAGCAGGTCCCTACTTCTTCTCTATGGCCAGGATCTTCTCGACTCGCCGACGATGACGTTCGGGACCGTAGGGAGTCGCCAGCCAGGTGCGGACGATCGCCTTCATTTGCTCTTCTGACATCATCCGTCCCCCTAGCGTGAGGACGTTGGCGTAATTGTGTTCTCTGCTGTTGCGGGCGGTGGCCTCGTCGTAGCAAAGGGCGGCCAGGACTCCCGGAACTTTGTTGGCGGCCATGCACGAACCGATGCCCGCCCCGTCGACCAGGATTCCGATCCGGCATTGTCGGCGGGCCACCGCCCGGGCCACCAGTTCGGCGATGTCCGGATAGTCGACGGGACTTTCGTCGAAGACGCCGAAGTCGTGAAAAGGTTGGCCGAGTTCGGAGAGCAGGGCTTTGACGCGCTCCTTCATTCGAAATCCGCCATGATCCGCACCCAGCGCGATGGCCCCGGGAGCCGTCTCGACGAGCTGGATGCGGCGCCTTTGTGCCTCGTCGCGAGCCATGGCGGAAACCACGAAGCCTGCCGGGACCGGGTAGGATTGGCCCTCTTCCAGCTGGGCCAGGTCTTCCGCCAGAATCACTTTGGATGGCATCTTAATCCTCCGCCGCCTCGATTTGCTCCAGGAAACGGGTGGCCACAAGCCGCGCAGGCTCGCCGCGCCCGTCCACAGCGTAATTCATTTGACGCATCCGTTTCTCGGAGATCTTGCCGGAAAGCTGTTCCAGCGTCTCGCGAAGGCCGGGATGGCGGGCCAGGGTGTCCTGTCGAATCACCAGCGCGGCATCGTAAGGGGGGAAGTAGCCGCGGTCGTCTTCCAGCATGTGGAGATCCATGGCATCGACCAGGCCGTCGGTTGAGTTTCCCGCCACGATGTCGATCCTGCCCTCGGCCAGGGCGGTATAGAGCAAGCCCAGTTCCATGAAACGGGGCGCCGAGGCGAACTGCAGCTGATAGATCTCGACCAAACCGGTAAGCCCGTCCTGTCGCTCCTGAAACTCATACCCGAATCCGGGGTGCCAACCCGGGGTGTGTGGTCGAATGTCGGAAATCTTCTGCAAGTCCATCCGTCGGGCATCCGCGCCCCGAATCATGATCGCGAAAGTGTTGTTGAACCCGAGCGGCGAAAGCCACTCCAGCCCTCGCTCGCGATAAGCACGGCGTACCTCCTCGAAAACCTTTTCTCGATCGTTGATCGGTTGGCGCTCGAGGATGGCTGTCCAGGCCGTACCGGTGTATTCAACGTAGGCGTCCAGTTCCCCCGATCGGAGCGCCCTGTCGCAGATGAATGTCCCGGTCAGGTTGAGCCGACGGTCGACCGCCAACTCGGTCTTCCGCTCGATATGGGCCGCGACGATTTCACCCAGAATGACTTGCTCGGTGAAGTTCTTGCTCCCGATGACCAGAGAATCACCCGAACTGCAGGACGATGCGGCGAGCAAGCAGGCGGCCGTCAGGATTCCGCCGAGTCGCACGAGGAAGTTGACGCGATTGAAGCTCATCAGAACATTCTACCTGCCGTGACCTTCGCCCCCCGGGGGCTGCAGTTTCTTTTCCAGACGGCCCAACCCGAAATCGACCACCAGCGCCAGCACCGCGGCGGGCACGGCGCCGGCCAGAATCAAATTGGTGTTGACACTGGCCACGCCGCGGAAAATGTACATTCCCAGGCCGCCGGCGCCGATGGCGGCGGCGATGGTGGCGATCCCCACCGACGCGATGGCGGCCACGCGGATTCCGGCCACGATCACGCTGACCGCCAGCGGCAACTCCACCTTCCAAAGCAGTTGCCGCTCAGTCATCCCCATTCCACGCCCCGCCTCTTTGACCGCTCGGTCCACCCCCTCCAGACCGACATGGGTGTTGCGGACTATGGGCAACAGCGCGTAGAGCACCAGCGCCACGATCGCCGTGGTGGCGCCGATGCCGCCGATGACCGGCACCGGAATCAGAAATCCGAAGAGAGCCAGACTGGGGATGGTCTGGACGATGTTGGCAAAGCCCAGCACCACTCGGCGCCATCCGGGACGGCGAGTGATCCCCACCCCCGCCGGTATTCCGATCAAACAGGCCATCAAGACCGCCAGGACCACCAGTCCCAGATGCTGCAGCGTCAAATCGATCAGTTCCCGGTAATTGAAAAGGAGGAAGTCCCAGAAACTCATCCTTCGTCCTTTTCGGCGAACAGATTCGAACGGCTGTGTTGAAGGGGTCGCAGAAACGATCTGACCGCGGGCTCGGGGGACCGGACCAGTTCCGCCGGGGGACCCTCGAAAAGAAGCCGTCCGTGTTCCATCAAACCGACCCGGTTGCCCAACAGGAACGCCTCGTCCAGATCATGGGTGACCAGAAGAATCGTCTTCCCCAAGCGCTGCTGCAAAGACCGGAATTCCTCCTGAATCTCCCAACGGGTCAGCGGATCGAGGGCTCCGAAGGGTTCGTCCATGAGCAACACGGGAGGGTCGTTTGCCAGTGCGCGGGCGACTCCGACCCGCTGCTTCTGGCCTCCCGAAAGCTGATGAGGATAACGCGACGAAAACCTCTCCGGCTCCAATCCGACCAGCCGCAGCATCTCCTCGACACGGGACTCGACGCGGGCTTGTGGCCAACCTTCCAGGCGGGGAACCAGAGCGACATTGTCTTGAACCGTGTAGTGCGGAAAGAGGCCCACGTCTTGAATCACATAGCCGATATGGCGCCGCAGGGCGATGGCATCCCAAGCCAGGGTGCTTCGGGATTCCACCTTCACCTCGCCTCGATCCGGGTCGAGCAAGCGGTTGACCAGCTTGAGCGTGGTGGTCTTGCCGCATCCGCTCCGGCCCAGCAGCGCGAAAGTCTCACCCCGCTGGATGGTGAGGTCGAGATCGCTGAGGACTTCTCGCCCCCCCAATCGACAGGAAACTTGTTTGAACCGAATGGCTTGCTCGGACATCTAATCACACCAGGAGGGGTCGATCAGGCGGAATGGCTCCGGCTGTCAAAAAATGAACCAAGCCAGGCTTTGATTCGTATAGGAATTAGCAAGCGGAAGTCGCAATCACCTTCTCCGGCTTGGCCGAACGAAAAGGAAAAGGAATCAACGGGAACCCGGAAGTTCGAACCACATAGAACGAATACCAACTCTCCCAGGCTAGTGCAAACGTAAGGGAGGTCACATGAGCGGCGCGGCACTTCGATTCGAGGAGATGCAAGGGGTCGACAAGATCTGGCACCTTCGACAAACCCATCTCCTGAAAGGGCTCTCCGTACACGATCTGACGGCCGTCGCCAACATCTGTTCGGACCGGCTTTACGCCAAGGGGGAGATCATCTTCTATCAGGATGATCCTGCCGACAGCCTCTTCATTCTCAATCGCGGCTGTGTGAGAGTGTCCGTTGTCAACTCCAACGGGCGAGAGAAGATCGTCGGCCTGTTCAAGACGGGCGACATCTTCGGTGAGAATCTGCTGGGCAATCCCGGGTTGCGGCAGGTTCAAGCCGCCGCGCACGAAGAGTGTTGGGTATCGATTATCACCCGCGAAAACTTTCTTCGATTGGTCCGGGAGAAGCCCGCGCTGGCCTTGAACCTCATCGAGGTCCTGAGCGAGAAGCTGCAAGAGGCCCGCGACGACATCGGCGCCTTGAGTTTTCTCGATACGGAGAAGCGCGTGGCCAAAACTCTGGTCAAGCTGGGCGAGGCCCACGGCAAGCTCACCGTCGCCGACAAGGGGATGGTCAAGCTCAAGATCCCCCTTTCCCACGAACAACTGGCCCGCATGATAGGCGGCAACCGACCCCACATCTCAACGATCATGTCCAAGTTCAAGAAGCGGGGCTGGGTCAACTATCAGGGCCGCAAGCTGTTGATCGACACCGAGGCCCTCTCGGTCTTGCCTCGACAAGGGAAAAAGCCCAACACCCAAAAGGCGGTTCCCACCACTTAGGACCGCCGCATCCTCCTCCCAGGGGATCGGTTTGAAGCCGATCCCCTGGATTCGCTTACCGCCTACCGCTTGCCGCCTGCCGCTTTTGCGATGCCCTGCTCCAGTTGTTTCTGGTGGTGTCCCAAGCCCGAATCTCCATACACGGCTCATCCGTTACAATCGGCAGACACATGAATACGCTCAATTTGCCGATCCGGTTTGTCATTTTCTTCCTACTGGCAATTTTCTGGACCATCGGTTCCGCGGTGGGTCAGTCCCGCATCATCTTCTCGGGCGGAACGGTCATCGACGGCAGCGGGGGGCGGCGCTACGAGGCCGACATCGCCGTTGTGGGCGAGCGGATCGACATGGTGGGGGAAATCGGGACCGGGCCCCAGGACCGGATCATTTCCGTCGCGGGCTTGATCGTGGCTCCCGGTTTTATAGACCTGCACAATCATTCCAGCCAGGGAATCCTGGGGGAACCTGCCGCCGCAAGCCAGGTCAGTCAGGGAATCACGACCCTGCTGCTGGGCCCGGACGGCGGATCGCCTTTTCCGACCGGCCATTACTTGCAGCGGATGGAGGAAACTCCATCGGCCGTCAACCGAGGGCTGATGGTCGGCCATGGCACAGTCCGATCTCTGATCATGGGAGAGGACTACAAGCGGCATGCCTCCGCGCCCGAGATCGAGGCCATGATCGCTCTGGTCAAGGTGGGGATGGATCAGGGAGCCTTCGGATTGTCGTCGGGGCTGGAGTACGACCCCGGCTTTTACAGTTCGACGGAAGAACTGGTCGCTCTGGCCCGCATTTCCGCAACGGCCGGAGGCATTTACATGTCGCACATCCGGGATGAGGAGGAAGGCTTCGTTGCGGCCCTCGAAGAGGCCGTGGAGATCGGCCGGCGTGCGGGAGTGCGGGTTCAGATTTCACACCTCAAACTGGGAAACACCAACGTCTGGGGCCGAACCGAGGAGGCTCTCGGGATTCTGCACAAAGCCAATGCGCAAGGCATCGACGTGCAAGCCGACGCGTACCCCTACGACGCCTGGGCCAGCGGCCTGTCCATCCTGGTGCCGAGTCGAAAATTCGACGATCCCGAGGAGATCCGCGCCGGGTTCAAGCGGGTCGGCGGACCCGAAAAGGTGCTCATCACACGCTATCGGCACCAGCCCGAGTTCGAGTTCAAGACAGTCGCCGAGATCTCGGCCCAAACCAAACTCTCTCCCGAGCAACTCTTCATCCAGATGATGGAGAACGGCGGGGCCGGGGTCGTCTGTCAATCGATGAGCCAGGATGACGTCCACGCCTTCTATCGCGATCCCCTCGTCATGGTTTCGAGCGACGGAGGGATCGACTCGAGGCACCCGCGCAAGGCGGGGACTTTTCCTCGGGTTCTGGGCCGCTTCGCGAGAGACGACGGGATCCTCAGTCTCGAGCAGGCGGTGCACAAAATGACCCGGCAACCCGCCTCTCGCGTCGGCCTGTCCGACAGAGGCTTGGTTGCGGCCGACCAGGCAGCCGATTTGGTTGTCTTCGATCCGGCCGCCGTCATCGATCGCTCGACCTTTCAAGAACCCGACCTGTTGCCCGAAGGCATCCGAATCGTGATGGTCAACGGCGTGATCGTCTGGCAGGACGGCAAACCCAGCGGAGAAACCCCGGGCCGAGTGCTGAGAAGAAGAGACTAGTGCAGCGCGTCATAAGTTCTGAGCCACCGGTCAGCGAGTCATCGTCGTCGTCCGG
>JBFGHF010000104.1:0-9302 GCA_041578355.1 Acidobacteriota bacterium | reverse complement strand
GGCATCGTCAATCACCAGGCAACTGGCAAAGGCGATCATCTCGTCCTGGTGGTAGGCGCCCCAGTACTCCGCTCCCTCGAACTGAGCGCGCCGGGCGACGCTCTCGGCGTACTGATCGCGGGAGGGGACCCTCGACTCGCCCAACCCGTAGGAGCGAAGGGCCGCCGAATGGATGGGGAAGCTATCATTGGCGAACTCCCCTGCGCCGATCTTCCTCACCTCACAATTGCGAAGTCCCTTGCGGATGCCTCTTCGGGCCCTCGACGACCGGATGCCCGCCAGCTCGTACTCCTTGTCGTCGCAGCAGGTCCACCACCACTTTGACTCCTCACTGTTCCAACAATCCGTCCAACGGGCGAGAAGCGCGCCTGATTCCGACAGGCGGGCGCGGACTTCTTTCCGATCGACGTCGCGGACGACGTGCGGGGCGGCCAGCGGCTTGAGGATCCCACCCGCATTCCTCCAGGGCAGTCCGCCGACGTAGAACACGCCGTCGAGGGTGGCGGCCAGCTTTCTCAAGGCCGTGTCATCTCTGATCTTCATCCCAAATCGTGGCGTAGTCCCGAGCTTTGCGGAACTTGTTGCTGACAAGCTGTTTGAGGTCTCTGGCCACCTCCACGAAGGTAGGGCCGAACCAGGCCCGCCAGCGGTGCGGGTGGATCAGGATCTGGTGGAGTCGTCGAGCCTGCCCGCCCCGTTCCAGACCCGCCCAGAAATCTCTGTAGCCGGAAAGAACATCGGACGTGTATGTTTGCTCCCACCTTCCCTTGATGGTGGTGTAGACCTCGGCTTTGACTCCTGCCTCCTCGAGCAGCTTCGGAAAGTGGAGGAACAGCTCGCCGTTGAATGTGTAACCGGTGCGCACGATGCCGTTCTCGCCGTGACTGCATACGGTGTCCACGGGGAAGCCGTCGCGCCGGAAGCGCTCGGTTTCTCGCAGGAACAGCTCCCGGGCCTTTTGAAAGTCACCGCGGCATCGATCCAGGCATTCGTGGTGGTAGCCAACTTCGTGGCCCAGGTCCCTGATTTTCGCGAAAACGGCCGGATCGTAGCAGCCCTTTCTGGTATGGAAATAGAGAGTGCCGGGGATACCGCGCTCGTGGAGTCCCCGGGCAAACCGGAGAGCGTGCCGCGGATCGCGCTCGACGTCGCTTCTGGCCACCATCAAGTCGGGCGTGTTCGCCTCGATCCCGCAAAGTTGCGCCATGGTCACGGGCCGTTTGGTCTTTGTCAGATGTTTCAAGCTCTCGAACAGCCGATTGATGTTGTATGGCATTTGCATCGTCCCCGGCCCGGCGTCGGACCTGGTCCGACGGGACGATCCTAGCAAAACCAGCCGGATTTCGAGACTATCAAAACCACCCCGTTGCGGGTTGCCGACCATGCCGGGCGCGGCAGGTCGCTCGGGGCGGGGAGGATACCTGCAACAGTCCCGGACTCGCCCGTCCACGGACTTGACACAGATGTGAGGGAACTCTACTAAAGAGAGCGAGACCGAGAGCGAGAGCGAGACCGAGAGCGAGGAGCGAGACCGAGGAGCTCCGCGATCGAAGCGGTCCGACTCGGAAAGGAGATCGCCCTCGGACTCGGGTCGGTCTGAACTTCATGCCTGAGCGCGCCGGAATTCTGGGGCTAGGTGCTTACACACCCTCCCGCATCATGACCAATCAGGAGTGGGAGCAGTGGGTCGACACGACCGACGCCTGGATCACCGAGCGCACCGGAATCAAACGGCGGCGCATCGCCGCGGACGACGAGACCACGGCCAGCATGGCGGTCAACGCGGCCCGCCGCGCCCTGGGGGACGCCGGACTGGAAGTCGAGGAGATCGATGAAATCATCGTGGCCACCGACACGCCGGAAGTCTTTCTTCCCGATACGGCGGCCTTCGTGCAGCACCGTCTGGGGGCCCGTCAGATTCCTGCCTACGATTTGGCGGGCAGCGGCTGCGCAGGCTTCGTGCAGGCCCTGGATGTTGCCCGCAGTCGCCTTTCGCCACAGCGGCGACATGTGCTGGTGATCGGAGTCGAGCTTCTCACCCGGCTCATGAACTGGAAGGACCGTTCCACCTGCGTGCTCTTCGGGGACGCCGCGGGCGCCGCCGTGGTGGGCGCCCGGGCCGACGCTGCCGAAATCCTGGCGGCCACTGCGGGAACAGACGGCAGCCGTGCCGGCATTCTCACGCTCGAAGCCGGCGGCACCAAAGTTCCCTTCACCCGCAAAACGGCGGCGGCGGGACTGCACCGCGCCGTCGTCATGGAGGGCCGCGAGGTCTACCGAGAGGCCGTCAGCCGGATGACTTCCGCCAGTCTCGAGGTGCTGAAGATGGCCAATCGAGCTCTGGAGGAGGTGGATCTTGTAGTGCCCCACCAAGCCAACCTGCGCATCATTCAGGCCGTGGAGAAGGCTCTGGGCTTGAGTGCGGATAAGACTTTCAGCAACATCCGGGACTACGGCAACACGGGATCCGCTTCCGTCCCGCTGGCCCTCACGCAAGCTCGCCAGCAAGGCCGAATCAATCCCGGCGACTTGGTGTTGCTCACTGCCTTCGGCTCAGGGTTTCACTGGGCGGCGGCCCTGATTCGGTTTTGAATCACGACCGATCCCGAACCCGATTCCGATTCCGATTTCGATCTGCGAGCCATCGGCGGATCAGAAGATCAGGTCGCATGCGCGGCGGCGCCAGTCAAGCCGGACGATTCACACGGAATCGGGTCTCGCAATCGGGATCGGAATTCGGATCCTTGCTTCCGGCGCACGATCCCAGCAACCGGTCGCTATAATCGCCCAGATGGCAAAGCTCGAAGACGAACTACTCGGTGCGATCGAGACCCACTCCGTCCGCGGAATCGAAGCTCTCCTCGACTCGGGTCTGGAGGTCGAAGCCCAGGTCCGCGGAAAGACACCCGTCCAATGGCTTACCGAGATGTACACACGCTCAGACCGTTTTGCCGATTGTCTCCGTATCCTGCTCGAGCGAGGGGCGCGCCTCGACGATCCCGTGCTGGCGCCGGTGCTGCTGGACGACGCCGACGCCCTGCAAGCGGCCCTGCGCCAGAACCCTTCGCTGCTCGAGCATCGGACCGACCTGGTCTCGGCCTTCACTCCCCTGATTGGTGCTTCGCTGCTCCACGTGGCTGCCGAGTTCGTCAACCGGAACGCCGTCGGTGTCCTCCTCGACGCAGGCGCCGACGTCGACGCCAGAGCCGCCCTGGACGAACACGGGCTCAATGGCCACACCCCTCTCTTTCACACCGTCAACTCCAACCAGAACTACGCCCAACCGATTATGCGAATGCTGCTCGAAGCCGGGGCCGACAGCCAAAAGCGTCTGGCTGGAATCACCTGGGGCAAAGGCTTCGAATGGGAGACGACGGTGTTCGACGTGACTCCGCTTTGCTACGCACAGATGGGTCTGTTGCCTCAATTCCATCGGCAGGAAACCCACATCTACGCCAACATCAAGGTCCTCTTGAAAGCCGCCGGTCGCCGCGTGCCGCCCCTCGAGAACATCCCCAATCGCTATCTGACGCAGAAATCCTAGCGGGCTAGGGAAATATTCCCTACTCGGGGCATCTCGGTAGAAGCGGTTCAAAACCTTATCTTACTGAAACTAAGATACTTATCCAAATGGAACGAGGCTTGCTGCCTCCCTTCCCGTGAACGCTGATACGGCAAGAGAAGGTTTTTCGAGTCTCAAGCCGCAAGAGAAGAAATTCGGAAAGGAGCATAATGAAAACGAAAAAAGAATACCTCGACGAAATGAACGACCGCCTGGAAGATTGGAAGAAGGAGATGGATGAGCTTCAAGAGCGGCTCTCCTCGGCCACCGGACCCGCCAAGAAGGAGGCCCGGGCACGCCTCGACCAGCTGCGGCAAAGCTATGAATCGGCCAAGTCCAAGATGCAGGAGATGCGCAGCTCGGGAGAAGAGTCATGGGAGAATCTCAAGGGTGAGATGGAACACATCTGGGACACCGCCAAGCACTCCATCAACTACTTCCGATCCCAACTGTAAGGAGTATCCCGGCGGCAAGTACTATTTTCAGAATGCGAGGAGGAAGAGCATGAGCGAATTTCTCAAAACCACCGCGCTGGGCGCAGCGCTTCTCTGCATCTGCCTGGTCGGGGCATCGGAGAGCCTCCACGCGGGTGAGCTATCGGGCACCGCGCGGCGCGTTCAGCATGAGCTGGTGATGCTGCCCTACTACGGTGTTTTCGACAATTTGGCTTTCAGAGTGGAAGGCTCGAAAGTGACGTTGTACGGACAGGTCACCCGGCCGAGCCTCAAGCAATCGGCGGAACGGGTGGTGGCCCGTCTGGAAGAAGTGGAGAGCGTCGACAATCAGATCGAAGTGCTTCCGGTGTCGCCCAACGACGATCGGATTCGACTCGACGTCTATCGCGCCATCTACTTTCATCCGACGTTCACCCGCTATGCGATCCGCGCGGTGCCGCCCATCCACATCATCGTCAAGAACGGGGATGTCGCTTTGGAGGGCGTGGTCAACAGCGAGTCCGACAAGACGATCGCCCGGCTCCAGGCCCGCGGCGTGGCCGGAGTCTTCTCGGTGACCGACAACCTGGTGGTGGAATCGGACTAGTTCGGACCAGAACGGCCAAAGAAGTCCAATCACTCTGGTCAAGTCCAGCCGTGAAAGGTCGTAATCGAAATCGCTGTCGAGACCCATCGGCGAGATGTTTCGGCCCTCCCAACGCGGCCGATTACGAATACCATTACGAGGCTCTCTGGCGGTCTGACCTACGACAATCCCAAGGGTGAGACAGATCCCGACCGGGGCTGTCTCACCCCGGGCCTTGTCCAGCGGCAAGGCGGGCCAACGAAAAAAGCGGCTCGGACTGACGGTCGCCGTGAATCAGGCCCGCGGCGTACTCTCCCAGGGCGGGGCCGTGTTTGTAGCCGTGGCCCGAACCTCCGCCCACGATCCAGAGATTGGCGACTTGCGGATGGCGGTCGATGATGAAATGGCCGTCGGGTGTGTTCTCGTACTGGCAGACTCTCCCCTCGACGAAGGGGGCTCCGCGCATGCCCGGAAAACGAAACTCCAGATACTCCCTGGCCCTTCGAATCCCGTCCTCGGAGACCCGTCGGTCCTGGGTGGTGGGATCGACCGGTGGTCCGCGCTGGTCGTCGGCGATCTTGAATCCGCGCCTCTCGCTGCCCGGAACGCCGTACCAGAAACGACCCCCGTTGTCGGCCCAGACGGGAAGCGATTCCTCTCCGTAGTCGGAGTCCCCTGGCCCCGTGCCGAAGAAATAGACCTCCTGGCGTGTGGCGAGGACGCGATCGCCGATGACGTCGGGGAAAACCTCCCCCAACCAGGGACCGCAAGCGAAAACATAAGAATCGGCTGAAAGCGAATTTCCATCCGACAGCTCGATTCCTTGAAGTTCACCGCCCGACGACGGGCCGGGGAGTGCACGTGCTTGCCGATACTCGCCACCCTCCTCGAGGAAGCCCTCCACAACCGCCTCGCACCCCCTGCGGGCCAGAAGATAGCCGGCGTCGCGCTCGTAAATGGCCCAACGCACGCCTTCGGAATTGATCTGCGGGTAGCGGACGGCCAATTCCTGCGGAGCGAGGCGTTCGTATTCGACGCCCGCCGCATCCAGATGGGGCAACGAAGCCTTCTCGTATTCCTCTTGGTCTTGCACCATCCAGAGCACTCCGGTCTGGTGGTAGAGTCGCCGCTTCCAGCGCTTCTCCTGCTCGCGCCAAAGCTGCAGCGATCGGATCACCCAGTCGACGTAGAGCCGCACCGGCCCGTAGGTGTGACGGATGACCCGCGTCTCGCCCCCCGAGCTGGCCCGGGAATGGCCGGGACCCCAGGAATCGATCAAAGTGACCCGCGCGCCGCTGCGGAGCAAGTGGAGCGCCGTCCACCCCCCGAAGGCGCCTGCGCCGATGACGGCGAAGTGGGGAGCCGAGCGGACAGAGGGGGACACCGCTCCGCGTGAACTCTCGGAATCCGTTCCGGGATCGCCGCACGCGGTGATGGCGAGCGGCAACAGGGCGCCACCCGTCTTGAGCAGCGAGCGCCTGTTCAGTAGCGTGGATGAGTCCGATACCTCAGACCCTTTCTTCGAGTCATCGGGCCTGTCGTCTGTCATGGACGGACAGCTTAAAGGATGAGCGCCAGGATTGCGATGTTGTGCCCACGGCCCCCCCGACCCGAACTTCGCACTTCCTCATCTCGCACATTTCACTTGGCCCTTCGGGCGCTCTCCCTTCACCCTTGCCCGGGCCCGCCAAAGCAAGAAGGACGAACATCGCGAACGGGCAAGTGCGAGATGAGAAATGAGAACTGCGAGGTCCCACCGACCCACGGACCCACAGACCCACATTGCCCCCAACCCCGCTCGCCCGTTAAAATAAAGGACTTATGATCAAGCGCCGGTCTTCCATTTGTGTCCGTGTCGGCGGAGTGCCCGTGGGGGGGGGGCACCCGGTGGTCGTGCAATCGATGACCAACACCGACACCGCCGACGTGGAGGCCACGGTCGATCAGGTGCGGGCTTTGGCGGAGGCGGGGTCGGAACTGGTTCGCATCACCGTCAACACTCCGCAAGCCGCCCAGGCCGTTCCCGAGATCGCGGCGCGCCTCGGAGATCTGGAACAGCCCGTCCCCATCATCGGCGACTTCCACTACAACGGCCACCTGCTGTTGACACGGTTTCCCCGGTGCGCCGAGAGTCTGGCGAAATACCGGATCAATCCGGGAAACGTGGGCATGGGACGACATCGAGACAGCAACTTCAAACAGATGATCGATGTCGCCTTGGACCACGGAAAGCCGGTCCGTATCGGCGTCAATTGGGGATCGCTCGACCAGTCGCTGCTGGATCGGAACATGGATCGGAACGCCCAGCTTCCCGAGCCCAAGGACGCCAACGAAGTCCTGATGGAGACCGTGGTGGAGAGCGCTTTGCGGTCTGCCGAGTTGGCGGAAGAATATGGGATGCGTTCCGACCGAATCATCCTTTCGGTCAAGGTCTCGAAAGTCCCCGACTTGCTTCGCGTTTATCGGGATCTGGCCTCGAGATGCAGCTACGCACTCCACCTCGGATTGACCGAAGCGGGGATGGGTACGCGCGGGATCGTGGCCAGTACAGCCGGACTCTCCATCCTGCTGCAGGAGGGCATCGGAGACACGATCCGAGTCAGCCTGACGCCCAGACCCGGAGGAGACCGCTGCGAAGAAGTCTACGTCGCCCAGAACGTCCTCCAGTCGTTGGGTCTGCGCAGCTTCGCGCCCCAGGTGACGGCTTGCCCCGGATGCGGCCGAACGACCAGCACCTTTTTCCAGGATCTGGCCGAACAAATCCAGGGCCATCTCAAAACCAAAATGCAGGAGTGGAAGCAGACTCGACCCGGGGTGGAGGAGCTGAAAGTGGCCGTGATGGGCTGCGTCGTGAACGGGCCCGGTGAATCCAAGCACGCCGACATCGGGATCTCGCTGCCGGGAACGGGCGAAGCACCCAAAGCCCCGGTCTACGTCGACGGTCGCCACTTTACAACGCTCAAGGGGAGTCGCATCAGCGATCAGTTCATCGCGTTGCTTGAGGAGTACGTTGAGGAAAGGTTCGGTAAGGAAGAAGAGCCAGTGAGTCGTTGAGTCGCTGAAGCAGCCCAACAGCGGCCAGTGTCCAAAGGACAGTTCCCTCTCGGGACGGGAATTCTCCCGGTCTCATGATCCGGTCCAGCAGGTTCGTCATCCCGGGATCTTCAAACGTCCCGCCGGTTGGCATCGACCGATCGATTCCGGGGAGAGAGCGGAACTCCGAGGGCCGGGCCGACGTGAAACGGGCGGAGAGATTCAACTCGACATGACGGAGGAAGAATGATTCAGGTGGAACATCTCACCAAGCGATTCGGCGACGTGAGAGCCATTGACGACGTGACGTTCGAAGTGGGCAAGGGCGAGATCATGGGCTTTCTGGGACCCAACGGGGCCGGAAAAACCACCACGATGCGAATTCTGGCAGGATTTTTTCCCGCCAGCGCAGGCCGAGCCCGGGTGGCCGGGTTCGACGTCTTCGAGCAGAGCCTCGAGGCCAAGCGCCGAGTGGGCTACCTGCCTGAGAACCCGCCGCTCTACCCCGAGATGAGCGTCGATGATTTCTTGAGGTTCGCAGGCACCATCAAAGGCGTTGTCTCGGCGGAACTGACCAGCCGGATGGAAGGCGTCAAGGAAAAGTGCGGTCTGGTGGATTGGGGCCACCGCTTGATCAAGCACCTTTCCAAGGGCTACCGGCAGCGAGTGGGGTTGGCTCAGGCCTTGATTCACGACCCCGAGGTGTTGATTCTCGACGAGCCCACCGTCGGTCTGGACCCCAAACAGATCATCGAGGTTCGCGAGCTGATTCGAGGACTGGGGGGAAACCACACCATCATCCTCTCCACCCACATCCTGCCCGAAGTGAGCATGACCTGCGAACAGGTGATCATCATCAAAGAGGGGCGGATCGCAGCCAAGGACACCCCTCAGAACCTCACCAGCCAACTGCGCGGCGTCGACCAGATCATGCTCCAGGTGCGGGCCCCTCGTGCCGACGGACAACTTACGGCGTTGGAGATGCGCCTCAACCGTTTGGATGCGGTTCGCCAGATCACACTTTCGGAAAAACAGAACGACATCCAGTCGCTGGTCGTCGAAGTCGAAGGTCAACAAGACCTGCGGCCCGAGATCGCCAGGCAGGTCCTCGAGTCGGGCCTCGACCTCTACGAACTCAAGCGCAGGACCATGACGCTCGAGGAGATCTTCCTCGAACTGACCACCGAGGAAGAGGCCGCCGAGCCGGAGACGGCTGACGAGAACGCCGAGGCTCCGCTCGAGCACGACTTGTCCGAAGCAGAGAATCCGTCCGAGAAGGAGGTGGGATGAGAAACTTCACGGCCGTAGTTCGCAAGGAGCTTCATGCTCTCTTCACAAGTCCCATCGCCTATGTCGTCCTGGCGGTCTTCTTCCTGCTCACGGGATACTTCTTTTTCATCATCACCAGCAGCCTGATCGCACGGATGGCCCAAACCATGATGCAGGCCCAGCAGTTCGGGGGCGGCATGCCCGCCATCGATCTGCCCGCTGTCATCCTGCGCAACTACTTCGGGACGCTGAGCACGATCATGCTCTTCTTCATCCCCATGATCACGATGGGGGTCTTCTCGGAAGAGAAGAAGCGAGGCACCATCGAGTTGCTCTTCACATCTCCCCTGACCAACGCGCAGTTGATCCTGGGAAAGTTCGCAGCCGTGCTGCTGGTTCTGGCGGTGATGCTGCTGCC
>JBFGHF010000103.1:0-9414 GCA_041578355.1 Acidobacteriota bacterium | reverse complement strand
GGTTTGGGGAAATCGGGTACTTCGCGAATCTTCTTCTTCAACTCTTCCATGGTTCCAATTCCTCAAAAGCGAATCACGAAGCCGGACAGATTCTCGGTCTCGGCCTGGCGGATTTCTATATCCGCAACCTGACTCCAGGAAGGCCCGGTTCGGAGGCGTTCTTCCAGTTGTTGGAGAGTGAGCGAATCTCCCTGGGCGATGGCTTCCACCGTCCCGTCGGAACAGTTCCGAACCCATCCGTCGATTCCCAGCCCCTGTGCGGCTTCGCGAACAAAGTAACGAAAACCGACCCCTTGGACTCGGCCTCTGATCCGGTAATGTCGAGAGATTCGAAGCTGGCTCATCGGAAACGCGTCACCAGCATCCCTGCTCATCCAACGCGGCACGGGCATCCCGGCTCTCGATTCCTTCGGGATCACGGCCTGGAAAGTCGTTCCGCGTGGGCGAAATGGTCGGGGCGAGAGGATTTGAACCTCCGACCTCACGGTCCCGAACCGTGCGCGCTACCAAACTGCGCCACGCCCCGTCCAAGCCATGAGAGTATCAAAAGACGTAGCGGAGGATCAAAAAGCCGCCCAATAAAAGTATCGTGAAAACCACCGTGAGAAGATTGAAATAGCGGTCGATGAAGCGCTGGATGGGAGGTCCGAACCAATAAATGAGGCCGGCCACCAGAAAGAAGCGGGCCGCCCGGCTCACCGCCGAGGCCAGCATGAAGGTCAAGAAGTTGATGCGGAAGGCGCCCGCCGCGATCGTCACCACTTTATAGGGAATGGGAGTGAAGCCGGCGATGGCCACGGCCA
Source organism: Acidobacteriota bacterium (assembly GCA_041578355.1). GTDB lineage: Bacteria > Acidobacteriota > UBA6911 > RPQK01 > JANQFM01 > JBFGHF01. The sequence continues at coordinate 8,611 of JBFGHF010000103.1, read as the reverse complement.
CTGCGTCCCAGTCGCGGTACAGATGCTGGACGCGCAAATAGGCATCTTCGGCGCCGTAAAAGGCGACGATCGGCTGGCCGATCAAGGCGTAGAAGTAAAGCCCGATCAGGTAGCCCCCAACCGCCCCCAGCAGCGATCCGGCGGTGCAGACCGATGCGAACCAGAGAGATCTGCGCGGAGCCCCCAAGGCAAGCGCGATCAGCAGGACGTCGGGCGGAATCGGGAAAAACGAAGACTCGGCGAACGCGATCAGAAAAAGGGCCCAGGTGCCGTAGGGCGACTCTGCGAACCCCACCACCCAGTCGTAGAGTCGCCGCAACCAGACGAAAGGGAGCTTCAGGATCGGAAGATCGGCTACCCTCCCCTCCGCATCGCCGCTCCGCCGGCCATCCATGGCTCTGTCCTCAGAGCGACGGACGGCTTCCTCTGCGGTTTTCTTGGTCAGTTCTTCTCTCAGGACGAACGCTCCAGGCGCGGCTTTCCGTTGAACAGCCCGAGCGCGCGGTAATCGGTTTGATCGCGGTGCAGCGGCGTCACGGAAACAACCCCCTCTTGAATGGCCCGGTAGTCGCTGTCGGCTTCGATCTGCCGTTCGCTCTGATCCGCGCCGATCCAGTAGTGAGTGCCTCCCGAAATGGCCTTTTCCTCGACCACGGCGCTCACCCGCCGTCGGTTGCCCTGGCGCGTGAAGCGGAAGCTGCTCGCTTCCCCGTGGGGGAAGTTGACGTTGAGGAAAGTGCCGTTGAGCAGCCGTTCCGGTCGCAACTCGTCGAGCATCTTGCCGAAGAACTCCGCGGCCGGTCTGAAGTCGTTGTGGTCTCGACTGGCCAAGGAAACCGCTAGAGACGGAACCTCGTACATGGACGCTTCCCGGGCGGCGGCGACGGTTCCCGAGTAGAGCACGTCGTCGCCCAGGTTGGGACCGTCGTTGATCCCGCTCACCACCAAATCGGGCCGGCGCGGCAGGATCTTGTGAAGCGCGAAGATGACGCAGTCGGCCGGGGTGCCTTCCACTCCGAACCAGTCCTCGCCCTTTTCGATCACGGGAATGTGCCGCCGAAGGGTCAGGCCGTGGCTGGAGGCGCTGCGCTCGCTCGTGGGCGCCACCACGACAAGCCTTCCCCGCTCCTTGAGGACTTCGCGCAGTGCCACCAAGCCGGGAGCGTCCATCCCGTCGTCGTTGGTCAATAGAATCAGATGCTCGGCCATAGTGGGAGGATTATACTCTGAGACGTCTGCCGTCTTGTGTCTTGCGTCTTCCGTCCTCCGTCCTCTGTCTTCCGTCTTCTGTCTTCTCCGTCCTCCGTTTTGCGTTGATCCGTGACCCGCTTGGTTGCTTGGCTCTGTTCGATATTGGCGATGTTGGAGATTGGCGCGGTCAAACGAGTTCAACGAGTTGAATCTTCAGAACACTTCCAAGAGACCGATCAAGGGCAGGACAATTCACCATGCCAACGCCCAGGACTCTCTCTCCCACGGCAGGCCTATATTGATTCCACACTCAGATGCCATCTAAAATACCAACATGAAACCTGTACAGGTCATGTTCGATGAGAAGCTGCTGGCTGCCCTCGATGCACGTCCCGAAGTCAAGTCCCGGGGACGTTCCGCGATCCTGCGGCGAGTGGTCAAGGAATACCTGGAGAGGGTCCGGAAAGAGTCGATCGAGGAGCTCTACCGTAAGGCCTACGAGGACCAGCCGGGGTTGGGTGAAGAGTTTTCGGGCTGGGAGGAGGAGGGGCAGTGGCCCGAAGAGTAAACCGCGGCGAAATCTGGATGTATGAGTTTAAAAGACCCGACAAGCAACGACCTGTCCTGATCATCACCCGTCAAGAGGTGACACGGCTCCTCCGCACCGTGATGGTGGCGCCGATTACTTCAGCAATCCGCGGCGCACCGAGTGAAGTGCGAGTCGGAATCGAGGAAGGACTCAAATTCGATTCGGCGGTGAACCTCGACCATGTTCAGACCGTCCCCCGGAGCAAGTTGTCGAAGTTCGTGGGCCGCGCGGGCCCCTCCAAGATGAGGCAGGTCTGCAGGGCGCTGGCGATCGCCGCCGGGTGTGGGTAGGTTGACGTCTTCCGCCCTCCGTTTTCCGTTTTCGGTTGATCCGTGACCTGCTTGGTTGCTTGGCTCCGTTCGATACTGGCGATGTTGGAGATTTCCTCCACCAGGGCCAACATCGAACCAAGTCAATCAACGAGCCGATCAACCAGGTTGGGAAAGCCCCAGCCCCCACGCCTCCGGTTACTTTGGTAAGATAATCGGCTCACGAAATGTCGCAGATTTTTCATCGCAGCATGAACACCTATTCGCGCCTCAGTATCTTCGGAGGGGTGTTTCTGCTGGGGGCGACTTTGTGGTTGGCCGACACGGTCTACCGCTCCTCGTATTTCACCGGCGTCGGGGTGCCGCGACAACAGTCCGTCCCCTTTAGCCACAAGCATCACGTCGACGGCTTGGGGATCGACTGCCGCTATTGTCACGCCTCCGTTGAGGAGAGCCATTTCGCGGGCATTCCGCCCACCGAAACCTGCATGACCTGTCACTCTCAGATCTGGGCTGACAGCCCCATGCTGGAACCGGTTCGCGCCAGCTACCGCGACAACCGGCCGCTGCAGTGGAATCGAGTCCACGATTTGCCCGATTACGCCTATTTCAACCACAGCGCACACGTCAAGAACGGGATCGGATGTACGACCTGTCACGGGATGGTGGATCAGATGCCCCTGATGTGGAACGCCAACCCGATGCACATGGAATGGTGTTTGAATTGCCATCGCAATCCTGAGAAATACGTGCGGCCCCGCGACCAGATTTTCAATGTCGACTGGCGCCCTCCGCCGGATCAGATCGAACAGGGACGGCGCCTGGTCGAGGAATACCAAATCGAAACCTTCGTTTACTGCTCGACATGTCATCACTGAGAGACGCTCGAAAACCGAAGGGCCCGGATGCACCCCCAGCGAAAGACCTGCGGGGAGCGCGTTACTGGAGAAGTTTGGAGGAGTGGGCCGACACTCCGGAATTTCGCCGTTTTGTGGAGCGCGAGTTCCCCGAGAATGCGTCGCAGTGGGCCGACCCGGTGGGCAGGCGACGCTTCCTCAAATTGATGGGCGCCTCGCTGGCCATGGCCGGGGTGGGCGCCTGCACGGTGCAGCCTCCGGAGCGGATCATTCCCTATGTCAAGCAGCCCGAGGAGATCGTTCCCGGGAAGCCACTCTATTACGCGACAGCCATGCCCCAGTGGGGAATCGGTCAGGGCTTGCTGGTGGAGAGCCACATGGGCCGACCCACCAAAATCGAAGGCAATCCCGATCACCCCGCCAGTCTGGGCGCCAGCAACCACTTTTCGCAGGCCTCGATCTTGGGACTCTACGACCCCGACCGCTCCGACGTCATCAGGCGGGCCGGTCGAATCGACACCTGGGACAATTTCCTGGCCGAACTGGCTTCCGCTCTGGAAGTGGAGGCGGGCCGGGGAGGAAGGGGTTTGCGTCTCCTCACGGGGACCATCACCTCGCCCAGCCTGGCTGCGCAGATCGAGGAGTTGCTGACCCTTTATCCCGGCTCCAAGCATCATCAGTGGGAGCCGCTCAATCGCGACAACGTGCTGGAGGGCGCAAAACTGGTCTTCGGCCGGCCCGTCGAAACCCGTTATCGATTCGACCGAGCCAAGGTGATCGTCTCGCTGGATTCCGATTTCCTCGCGTGGGGACCCGCCAGCGTCCGCCATGCGCGCGATTTCGCCGGCGCCCGCCGCTCTGAGGACGGCGAAATGAGTCGGCTTTATGTGGTCGAGCCGACACCCTCGCTGACGGGTGGAGTCGCCGATCACAGGCTGGCGCTCGAATCACACCGCGTCGAGGCGGTGGCCCGCCGGCTGGCGGCGAATCTGGGAATCGAAGGTGGCGCGGCCAGCGTCGAGTCCGCCGAGCAATGGATCGCCGGGGCGGTGGCCGATCTGCAGCGGCACCGGGGGGATTCGCTGGTGGTGGCCGGGGACGGCCAGCCTCCCATCGTTCACGCGCTTGCTCACGCCATCAATCATCGCCTGGGCAACGTGGGATCCACGGTGGAGTACACTCGACCTCTCGGGGCCCGCCCCGTGAATCAGACCGAGTCGCTCGGCTCGTTGGTCGACGACATGCGGTCGGGCGGAGTCGACCTCTTGGTGATCCTGGACGGCAATCCCGTCTACGATGCTCCCGTCGATTTCGATTTCGCCGCGGCTCTGCAAAGCGTGAAGCTGCGGATCCACCTTTCCCAGTCCGAGGACGAGACTTCGCAAGGGTGCCATTGGCATATTCCGGGTGCCCATTTCCTGGAAAGCTGGGGTGACGTCCGGGCCTTCGACGGAACCGTCTCCATCATCCAGCCTTTGATCCGTCCCCTCTACGGAGGGCGATCCTCGCACGAACTTCTGGGGGCTCTGCTGGGTCGGCCCGGTCTGACGGCCGAGCAGGCCGTCCGCGACCATTGGGCCGCCCAAATGGGACCCGATTCGGAAAAGCAGTGGCGCAAGAGCGTGCACGACGGCGTGGTGGCGGGGACGGCTTTCCCGCCGCTCACACCGCAGCTCGACGAAGCGGCCTTGCGAGCCGAGGCAGGCTCGACCACTTCCCCGAGTGGTATGGAGGTCTTGTTTCGAGGCGATCCCTGCGTGGCGGACGGGCGCTACGCCAACAACGGCTGGTTGCAGGAGTTGCCCAAGCCGTTGACCAAACTGACCTGGGACAACGCTGCTCTGATCTCTCCGGCGATGGCCCGCGAACTCTCGTTGGAGAACGGAGACGTGGTCCGACTGAGCCACGGTGAGAGAGGCGTCGAGGCGCCCATTTGGGTTTTGCCGGGACAGGCGGCCCGGAGTGTGACCGTCCACCTGGGGTCGGGGCACCGACGGGCGGGGAGAGTCGCTGAAGGCGTCGGCTTCGACGCTTATCCGCTTCGTGAGTCTGACAAGCTGTGGAACGCCGCCGGCATTCAAATCGAAAAGACCGGCCAACGGCGCTTTTTGGCCTGCACCCAGAACCATCACTTGATCGAAACCGGACTGGCCTCGCAACAAGCCCACGACCGCCACTTGGTACGGGAAACCGAAATCGAGGAATACCGGAGCAACCCCGAAGTGATCCACGAGATGGGTCACGAATTCCCCGAGGAGATGACGCTCTACCCGCCCCACGAATACCCCGGGCATGCCTGGGGGATGGTGATCGATTTGGGAGCCTGCACGGGATGCAATGCCTGTGTGGTGGCCTGCCAATCGGAGAACAACATCCCCGTGGTGGGCAAGCAGATGGTCGAGATGGGCCGGGAGATGCACTGGATCCGCATCGACCGCTATTTCGAGGGCGATCTGGATGACCCGCGTTACGTCCATCAGCCCATGATCTGCCAGCACTGCGAGAACGCCCCCTGCGAGGTGGTTTGCCCGGTTGCCGCCACCAGCCACAGTGCCGAAGGTCTCAACGAGATGACCTACAACCGCTGTGTGGGGACCCGTTACTGTTCCAACAACTGCCCCTACAAGGTGCGGCGCTTCAACTTCCTTCTCTACCAGGATTGGGACACTCCCAGCCTGAAGCTGATGCGCAACCCCGACGTCACGGTGAGAAGCCGAGGTGTGATGGAGAAGTGCACGTTTTGCGTGCAGCGCATCAATGCCGCGCGGATCGTGGCCCGCAACGAGGACCGGAAGATCGAGGACGGAGAGATCGTCACCGCCTGCGAGGCGGCTTGCCCCAGCCAGGCCATCACCTTCGGAGACATCAACGACTCCGCCAGCAGGGTGGCTCGGCTCAAGGCCGACAAGCTCAATTACGGTATTCTCAACGAACTGAACACCCGTCCCAGAACCACTTATCTGGCACGACTCAAGAACTCCAACCCGGAGCTGGCGGATGGCTAGCCGACCCGAACTCGAAAAACCGCCCGTGATCGAGCCGGGGCACACCTACGCCACCGTCACCGACAAGATCAGCTCGATCGTTCTGGGTCGCCACACCCCCATCAGTTGGTTCATCGGTTTCGCCATCTCTTTCACGCTGTTTATGGTGATGATGTACGCCATCACCTACACGTTGGTGGTCGGTACCGGGGTCTGGGGGATCAACATCCCGGTGGGTTGGGGATTCGCCATCATCAACTTCGTGTGGTGGATCGGAATCGGGCATGCCGGCACCTTGATTTCCGCCATCCTCCTCCTGCTGCGCCAAGACTGGCGGACCTCGATCAACCGTTTCGCCGAGGCCATGACCCTCTTCGCCGTGGCCTGCGCGGGGATTTTTCCGCTGCTGCACACGGGGCGGCCCTGGCTGGCCTATTGGCTGCTTCCCTATCCCAACACTATGGGGATGTGGCCTCAGTTCCGCAGCCCGCTGGTCTGGGACGTCTTTGCGGTTTCCACCTACGGGACGGTCTCGCTGCTCTTCTGGTACGTAGGACTGATTCCCGACCTGGCAACGCTGCGCGACCGCTCGAAGCGAAAGGCCGCACAGATCATCTACGGCATCGGCGCCATGGGCTGGAGGGGCTCCGCCATCCATTGGCACCGTTATGAGACGGCCTACCTGCTACTCGCCGGGTTGGCGACTCCGCTGGTGGTTTCGGTGCACACCGTGGTGAGTTTCGACTTCGCCGTCAGCCTGATCCCGGGCTGGCACACCACGATCTTTCCCCCTTATTTCGTGGCCGGGGCCATTTACTCGGGGTTCGCCATGGTGATGACCTTGGCCATCCCCATCCGCAAGATCTACGGGTTGGAAGATTTCATCACCATGCGGCACTTGCGCAACATGGCGAAGATCATCCTGGCCACGGGTCTGATCGTGGCCTACGGCTACACCATGGAGACTTTCATGGCCTGGTACAGCGGCAGCCTCTTCGAAAGCTTCATGCTGGAAAACCGGATGACCGGGCCTTATTGGATGATGTACTGGGCCTTGATCGTGTGCAATGTCATCACTCCCCAGTTCCTCTGGTTTCGACGTGTGCGAAACAGCGTGGTGACGCTCTTCGTGATCTCCCTGATCGTCAACGTGGGAATGTGGCTGGAGCGCTACGTCATCGTCGTCACCAGCCTCCATCGCGATTTTCTGCCGTCCTCGTGGGGGATGTACGCCGGGACCTTTTGGGATTGGGCGATCTACGTCGGCACGTTGGGCATGTTCCTGTCGCTGTTGTTCCTGTTCGTCAGGGTGCTGCCGATGATCTCGATTTTCGAGATGCGGACTTTGATCCCGGGAGAGAAGAAGGATGGGGGGCACTGAAGTGGTCTTGCCGGCGCCAAGGGGTTTGCGGAAACAGCGCGCGGGGCGCGGAGCCGCGGAGGAGCGCAGAGGATGAGCGGACAACTTCCTCTCTACGGCCTGCTGGCCGAATTCGAGAACCCGGAAGAGCTGCTTTCGGCGGTGCGTCGGGCGCGAGAGGCCGGGTTTCGAAAAATGGACGCCTTCACGCCGCTGCCGGTTCACGGCCTGGCCGAAGAGATGGGTTTCCGGGGCCGGAAACTTCCCATCATCGTGCTCCTGGGAGGTTTGGCCGGGATGATCGGAGGCTACGGGCTGCAATACTGGGTCTCGGTCATCGAGTATCCCCTCAACATCGGGGGGCGGCCCATGCACAGCTGGCCTGCATTCGTGCCCATCACCTTCGAGACCACGATCCTGCTGGCGGCGCTGGCCACCGTTTTGGGACTCTTGGCTCTCAACGGGCTGCCCATGCCCTATCACCCTGTTTTCAACGTCCGCCGCTTCAAACTCGCCACCAGGAATCGCTTTTTTCTCTGTCTGGAAGCGGTCGATCCGCGTTTCGATCGAGAAGCAACACGTGAATTCCTGCTGGGTCTGAACGCGAGGGGGGTTTACGAAGTTGAGAGCTGAGAAGCTGTCTGCAGTCTACAGTCCGCTGTCCGCAGGGGGTGGTCCGGCTGGGCCGTCCAGGGCCGCTTTGTCGACAGCCGCACTGTTCTTGCTTCTTTTCAGCTCCTGCCGCCTCGACATGCACGACCAGCCCCGTTACGAGCCTCTCGAGCAGAGCGACTTTTTCGAAACCGGCGGCAGCGCTTCGCGATTACCCGTGGAGGGCACGGTCGCGCGCGGTCAATTGCGCGAAGACGATCATCTCTACCTGGGCAAAGTCGACGGTCGGCTGGTCGACCGGATGCCCTTTGCCGTCACGCCCGACCTCCTGCAGAGGGGGAGGGAGCGATACGAGATTTACTGCACTCCCTGTCATGGACAAACCGGCTACGGAGACGGGATCGTAGTCCTCCGCGGACTGCGTGCGCCGCCCTCGTTGCACGAAGCGAGGCTCAGGGGAGAACCGGTGGGACATTTTTATGACGTGATGACCAACGGCATCGGCGCCATGTACAGCTATGCCTCACGAATCAAGCCGCACGACCGTTGGGCCATCGTGGCTTATGTTCGGGCCTTGCAACTGAGCCAGAACGCCGCGAGCGGGGATTTGCCCGAGGCGGAGCGCCAGCGTCTGGAGGGAGCCGGCCGATGAGGATGCAGCAAGATCTCAGAGAGGTCGCCGATCGGCTGATCTCGCGGGCCCGCATCATCGGTATCGCCGGACTGGCGATCGGCCTGTTGGCGTGGTT
>JBFGHF010000102.1:0-9428 GCA_041578355.1 Acidobacteriota bacterium | reverse complement strand
CTGGTACGCCCGGCGCGACTCGAACGCGCGACCTTTGGTTCCGGAGACCGTGATTCTTGGTTTGGACAGAACTTGCCAAGTCTTAACAAATCAAATTTTTTGGCGGGGATTTAGGACAGGCCGGACCTACTAGAATCTGCCAGGACCTGCCATTTCGACCGGAAACAAAACGGAAACAGCCGAGTGAGGCCCGTTCAACGACGATAGACATCTCGCGGCAAGGCTGTTCCGGCGGCCGCTGGTCCTTTGGGCATTCGTGCTGCTGGGGAGAAAAGCTGTAGAGCCGATAGAGTGGAGAGGCTGTAAGGCCGTGGGGCAGTGAAGGAAAAGAAGGCCGCTGAAGCGTCGGACTCCGGCCCCAATTCCTTTCGGCCTTACAGCCTTTCCGATTCTATGGAGATCACCCTACTTGATGACGAATTCCGACACGCAAGTTGGATTCATCACGTACTCGGCGGCGTCCCCCGAATCCATGAATACCGTGTAGGTGCCTGGCGCCGTGTAGTTGGATGTTTTCAGGTTGAACTGCCACTTGGCTTCGTCGGTGTAAACGAATTGATTCCCGTCGTTGCCATGGCCGACCGGCAATGCATCATCGCTCACGTCCTCCGCGTTTCCGTCGCCGCTGTCGTAGAGGATCTGGACCACCGGCGCAGCTGCCAGGTCGAAACCAGTCATCTCAAAGCCATCGGCGTCCAAGAGCAGCGCCTTCAGCGGCAGGGCTCGCTTCCCCCTTACCGTGACCGGGCCACCAGCCATCGGCGGCTCGAAACCGACACAGGACATCACTGGGGCGTTTGCCTGCGAAAGCTGAATCCTAAACCCGTCTCCGTTATTGTTGGCGTCAGATGTCCAGCTGATTTTCGTGATGGCGCCGCTGAACCGAATGGAACCATTCGCATCGGTCGGGCTCGAGCCGGGCCCGGAAGGCGGCGAGCCCTCGATTGAGGTTGCAGTCACGACCGCGAAATTGCCGTCGCTGCTCACTAGAGAGAATTCCAGCGGGGCTGAGCCTTCTGTAAAACTCAACTCGTTGTTGGCCAGTTGAAAGATGTGCAGCGTCGGATTCGTGAGAGGCGTTGAGAAGGATAGAGTGAAACTGCTGGCGGCGCCGAGCCCGATGTTATCCGTCAGGGCGATGGCGGGCGTGAAGATTTGATCGTCCGCAAAGGCATCGGAGCTCTCATTGGTGACTCCTGTGAGAACTCCCTCCCCTCCGAATGCCGTTGGCACAGCGTCGTCGGTGCTGAGGGTGACACTGGTTGAACCCAACAGGCCCGAGGCCGTGTTGGCGGAGGGATCAATAGCGATCCAGTCGACGAAAGTGTCCCCGGCCCATACCGGCGAAGCCGTGCCCAGCAGAAGCATTCCCGACACAATGCCGAAGATCAAATGGGCGATTTGTAAATTCCTTGTTTGAGTCATGATTCAGCCTCCTCGCTGAGTTCGTGTTCGAGTTGTCGCTGTCGCTCGTGCAGTTTGAGCGAAGTGTTTCCGTCGTTGAGGTCTAGATTAGAGTAAGGCGATCTTGGGGTGTTAACAGCAGCGTCCCAAAACTTGTTCTGAGCGTCCCAAAGAGCCAACGCAATGCAGAGCGACCGCGAAAAATGCGCGGCTGTGCAATGACCCTGTAGGGAAACAGACCGGGGAAGGAGGGATTATAAACCCGTTTCGGTCGCCCCCAGCGTCAGGTGTTCTTTCGAAGGGAAGATGGGCTGGTGCCGAATTGATCTCGAAATCTCTTGGAGAAGTGCGAAATGCTTTTGAAGCCGACGCTGTAGGCTATTTCGCTGACTGTTCCCTCACGGGCCTTCAACATCTGGCTGGCTATCCTGAGGCGCATTTCCCATATCAATTCCAGCGGCGACTGGTTCAGCAGCGACTCAAAACGGCGATAGAGCGATGACCTGCTCTGGCCAATCTCTGAAGCCAGCTCTTCGACTCCAAAGTCCTCATCGCCCAGGCGTCTTGTGATCACGGTGCGCACCTCTTCCAGAAAGAAGTTGTCCCGCGCGTCGCAGGGCTGAGAGGGCGTCATGCTCAGAGCCGGGTCCTCTTTTCGGAATCGCGCTTTCAGCTTATGGCGGGATGCGATCAGGTTGGCGACACGCACTTTGAGTTCACGGACGTTGAAGGGCTTGGTCAGGTAGTCGTCCGCCCCGGTTTCCAGCCCCTCGACTTTGCTGTCGATGGATGCCTTGGCCGTCAGAAGAATGACAGGAATGAAATCGGTTTCGGGATCAGCCTTGATCTCGCGGCAGAGCGTCAAGCCGTCCATCACCGGCATCATGAGGTCGCTGACGATCAGGTCTGGCAGTGTCTCACGGGCCAGTCTTAAGCCCTCTTCTCCGTCAGCTGCCTGCAAAACCCGAAAACGGCCCGAAAGGTGCTGGTCGAGGTAGGCTCGAACATGCGCGTTGTCATCGACGATCATTACCGTCGTGACGTCCTCCCCTTCCGGTTTGATGTGCGTCCGGCTCCGGGCGTCCGAATGGCGGCTCGTCGGCTCGGGGGGCAGAATCTCGCCTGCCAATGCCGAGGCTTGGGCAGGAGCTTGGCTGAGGAATTGGTCAGACGGAGCTGCAGCCAATTCCGCCTTCGAAAAATGAGCATCTCCCAGCCGCAATCGAAAGCTGAAGGACGTCCATTGGTTCAGGGCGCTTTCTGCGGTGATGGTCCCCTTGTGCAACGCGACCAGGTCACGAGCCACAGACAAGCCGAGTCCTGTCCCTTGCTGTCGGCGAATGGCTGGATCGTCGGCCTGGTAAAAGCGCTCGAAGAGGTGCGGCAGATGTTCCGGGGCGATGCCGGGGCCGTTGTCGCAGACCGTCACGACCAACCAGCCATCGTGGCCCTCGTCCTGCTGCGTCTCCAAGCTGAGCGAGATCTTGCCGGCTTCGGGCGTAAACTTGAAGGCGTTGGAGAGGAGGTTCGCCACCACTTTCTCAATCTGATCCGCATCGAAGTACGCCGTTACGCCTTCATCCGGCAGCCGAACCTGAAAATCGATCCTCTTTTGGGCGGATAGCTGAGTGAATCGATTGGCGATTTCCTGAAGAAAAGCTGCCGTGTCAACCGGGCGGACATCAAGGGTCAGGCGTCCTGATTCCATTCGTGCCGCATCGAGCAGCTGGTTGACCAGCTTAAGCAGTCGCCTGCTGTTTTCAACTGCCGTGTCCAGCTGCTCTATGACGCCCTGGCGCAGCGGCCCGTGCCGCAGAGCCTGCAGATCCTCCAGCGGCCCAAGGACAAGAGTCAATGGAGTGCGAAACTCATGACTGACGTTGGCGAAGAAACGACTCTTGGCGGCATCGAGCGACTGCAGCTTCTCGGCCTGAGAAGCCACTGTCGCCAGAGCCTGCTCTGTGTGTTTTTTTTTGTCGTGCAAGGCCTTGAGTCCGTACCCTGACCTGCTCTTGGAGGGATCTTTCCCGGCGTTGGTAAGAGCGTACACGGTAGTGGGAGGCACCCAGGCCGAGCAGTCCCAATCCAACAGCGCAGAGCACGTAGAAATATGTGGTTTGATAGAAAAAGGGCAGCAAGGTGATCCGCAGCGCAGGCACGTCTTCAGAACTCCAGACTCCGGCGCTGCTGGCAGCTTTCACGCTCAATTCGTAACGGCCTGGATCCAGTCCGGTATAGGTCGCCGTTCGCTGGCTTCCGGCCTCTCGCCAGCCCTCGTCATAGGGCTTCAGCCGGTAGGCGTAATTGTGCTTGTCTGGATTGCCGAAATGCAGTCCCACAAAGTCGACGGACAGGTCGTTCTGGCCGGGTGCCAAGGTGATTTCACTGGTATTTTCAAGCGAGTCTTCCAAGGGTGAATCGGAGCCTGGCCGCACCGCCTCGTTGAAAATACGCAATTCCGTCAAAGCGATCTGGGGCGGGTCGGGATTGTCGATGATCTTCTGGGGGGAAAATTCGACCAATCCGCCATCTCCGCCGAAATACATGAGGCCGGCCGGACCTTTTTGAGCGGCGAAGAAGGCCCGAAAGCGAAGTCCATCTTGGTGGTCGAAAGTCCGCATCGTCCCCGTAGCCGGATCAAATCGAACCAGCTTGCCTCCGGTCGTTGCAACCCAGAGATTTCCGGTCGAGTCCGTCAGAATGGCCTGGATATTGTTGTCGGGAAGACCGCTGTTGTGAGTCGTATAATGCGTAAACTCCCCGCTCTCCGGATCAAGATGGTTGATGCCTCCGCCAAAGGTGCCGATCCAAAGCCGCCCTTGGCGGTCCTGGTTGATCACTTCGACATAGTCGGCGCTGATGCTGGAAGGATCTGCTGCATCGTGTTGGTAGGACTTGAATTTTCCGGTTTCAGGTTCAAAGCGGTTGAGGCCGCCGAAGGCCGTTCCAATCCATATCCGGCCTTGCCGGTCGGGATATACCCGCCAGACATAGTTGTCACTCAAGCTATCCACGTCCGAGGGGCGGTGCAAAAAGTGCCTAAAGCTCCTCCGCTGCGGGTCCAGGCGGGCGAGGCCCGAATTCAAACCAACCCAGAGCTGACCGACCTGGTCTTCCGCAATGTCCAGCACGCGGCCTGGGAGAAGGGAGTCCTGCTTCGAAGCGTCGTGACGGAAATGTTCGAAAGTCTCCGAATCTGGTTGAAAGCGGTCCAGCCCTGTATCGGTCCCTACCCAAATATGACCCTCGCGGTCCTGGGCGATCACCCTGACACTACCCTGGCTGAGGCTGGCTGGGTTATTGATTTCGTGGCGGTAGTGCGTGAAAGCGCCACTCTTCGGATCGAAGCGGTCAAGGCCGGACTGGGTTCCTACCCACAGCTTGCCCTTTCGGTCGTGAGAAAGCGCCCAGACGAAGTTGTCGCCCAAACTGTTGGGGTCATCGGGGTCATGCAGGAATGACTTGAAAGTCTCGCCCTGCGTCTCGAATCGATCGACTCCGCTACCCAGAGGCACCACCCAGAGCGTCCCTTGCCGGTCTGCGTAGAGTTCCTGGATTCTGTCTCGACTGAGGCTGCCCGGATCCAGCGGGTCATGACGGAAGTGAGTGAAAGCCTGGGTTCCCTGGTCGAGGCGATTGAGGCCGGACTCCGTACCAACCCAAAGCCGGCCTTGCTTGTCTTGTGCCAGAGACACGACGGCGTCGCTGCTGAGGCTGGCGGGATCGCTCTCGTCATGCCGAAAGTGGGTGAAGGTGCGCGACTCGGCATTGAATCGATCCAGGCCGCCTCCTTGGGTGCCGACCCAGAGGGTGCCTTGCCGATCTTCCAGGATGGCATTGACCGTATCCGCGCCGAGGCTGCCGAGGTCGCCGTCAACATGTCGATAGTTGGTGAATTGCCCGCTGGCAGGGTCGAGGCAGCCGAGCCCCTCGGCATCGGTGCCAATCCAAAGTCGTCCTAGGCGGTCGCTCAGCAGTACGGCGATGCTGTCGCTTATGTCGCCGGCAGCGTTCCCTTCATCGTATGGATAGCGCCTAAAGGCTTCGGCCTGAAAGTCGAAGCGATTCAGCCCGCCCCCGGTTGTAGCGACCCAAAACCCGCCGTTTGAACCGCTGTGCAAATCAGTGACGTCGTCGCTGCTGAGGCTTTTCGGGTCATCCGGGTCGTGTCGAAAGTGAGCAAAGGCGCCTGTTTTTGTTTCCAGGCGGCTGAGTCCATCCCCGTACGTCGCCACCCAGAGTCGTCCCGCTGAATCTTCAGCAATCGAGGTGACAACTCCGCGGGCCAAACTTGTAGGGTCTATCGGGTTGTGGCGGTAGGCGGTCAGTTCATAGCCGTCGTAGCGGTAAAGGCCCTCGGATGTTCCGACCCAAATGAACCCGTGCCTGTCCTGAAGGAGGGTCTTCACATCGGTCGAAGAGAGCCCATGCTCGTTGGTCAGGTGCCGGAATACTATCTTTTGGGCAAGCGAAGGGGACAGCACCAAAATGATAAGCAGCGTCGAAATGAAAACAGTGAGTCGCCGCCGCCGCTGACGTCGACGTGAGGAGCCCGGCCTCAATCCCGAATGATTCTCCTCGTGCTGCGGCAAGCAGTTTGCGGACACTGCCCGTAACATCGGGAGCTCTGTCGGATGGTAGTCATCTTTCTCAGCAACTTCAGAAACGTCGCGCGCCACCCTGTCTACCCTTGGAAAGCCGGTCCCCAGATTCACTTGGCCTTCCCTTCTCGGATAACGCTGGAGGAGAGCGCTATTACAATAGGTTGGGTAGGTGGCGGCAACAAAAGGCCTATTATCCCACATGCTACCCATTCGGTTAACCCCTTCGGCAGCCGGGCGAAGTTCCAGCTGATAGATGTCGAGCTGTTCCTGGTCGGACATGGCGCTGACGTTGGTGACTCCATGGCGCCGGATCTCCTCCAAGGCCTTGCGGGTCTGGTTCAGTCGATCCGCGCTTGGCCACGGCTCGGTACGGACAACCGAGGAATATTACGCCCGGTTTGCACCGCGCTCGGCACGACGCGCCATCCTTGCGGTCATCGAGGGCAAATAGGAAAGCGGCCACTTTTCGGCCACTATGGGATGTAAAGCTGAATGAACCGTCCGCGTAAGTCGCTGAAAACTCTGGTACGCCCGGCGCGACTCGAACGCGCGACCTTTGGTTCCGGAGACCAACGCTCTATCCAACTGAGCTACGGGCGCACCCTGTGGGTGAGTGTAGCAGAAGAAGTCTGCAGTCGGCAGTCTGCAGTCCTCAGCGCGGAGCCCGGCGAGCGGGGGTGCCGGCGTTCGAACTGAGCCGCGCGCGTCAGCAAGCGGCGGGAAAGCTGAAGGGTCCACCGGGGCGGCAACCGAACGGCTGGCGGCCAGACCGTCCATGGAAGCGCCGTACGCTCGAGCGGCATCGCTCCCTGACGGTCGCGGCTCAGTAAGCCTGCCCCATCGAAGCTGGCTTTTGCCGGTCTGCGTCGATTGAGGAAACACTCGGAACGCAGGCATCCCTGCCTGCAATTCCAGACGGCGGCAACCGCCGTCGACTCGGGGAAAATTGCGGGCTGGAAGCCCGCGTTCCCGGTTCTGCCGACGTTGGCACTTCGTCGCGGAGCCTGGAGCCTATTCCCCCACTTCCCGCAGCGCCTCGCGCAACTCCGCCCCCCGCCAGCGTCCCGCACCGTGCTTGCCCCAAGCCATCAGTTTGGTGGGGCGGATGCGGATGATGGTGTCGTAGCCGGGGCTCTCGTCGGGGTCCCAGCCGTACTTCTTCTCAAAGCCCGGGCGAACGGCGTCGCGGTCTTCGGGCGCCGGTTCGGCTTCGCCCTCGATGATCACCGGATCGACCGGGTCGGGGTGGGAGATCACCACGCCCGGATGACTGCGGATGTTGTCCACCTTGACCGAATCGCCGGGGGTGGCGAGGTAGATCGAATCAGCGTGGACGACGTGCCAGATGGGAACGGAATGGGCCCGACCCTCGGCGCGGACCGTGCTGAACCAGCTGCACTCGGATTCCCGGAACCGACGTAAGAGGGCGATCAAAGTCGCCTTGTCCGAAGTCGTCATCGGGAGGAGTTTAGAGGGCTTCGGTCTATTGGTCTACCGCTTTTCTGTGGGTTGTGGCTTTGCAGGCGATGATCCGGCACAAATCGCCTTTAGTGGCGACTAATCTCTATAATTACCACTTAAGCGTCAATATTGACGAGTAACGAGGATTCAAGTTCTCGAGCCAGGTGAATAGACAAAAGTGGCGAATTATTTGAAATAAAGAGTCTTACTCGTCATAATGGACGAGTTATGGGAATCACAGATCGGAGTACCGACGAGGCGGTTTTGGCACAACTGGGAGAGCGCCTGGCGCGTTGTCGGCTGAACCGAAACCAGACGCAGGACGAGGTGGCCGCCGAAGCGGGTGTTTCGAAACGGACCGTGGAGCGGCTCGAAGCCGGACATTCGGCACAGCTGTCGAACCTGATCCGCGTTCTGCGGGCTTTGGGGTTGCTCGGCAACCTCGATCGGCTGGTCCCCGAGCCCCTGCCCAGCCCCATGCAACAGCTCGAGCTGCAGGGGAGAGTCCGCGAGCGCGCCTCCAAGCCGAGGGCGACGGGGGAAGCGGAGGACAAGGAATGGACCTGGGGCGATGAGTCATGACGATTGCGGCGGTCAAGCTCTGGGGCAGGACGATCGGCGCCGTCTCTCAAGAGGAGGGCCGCGACTACGCCGCCTTCGAGTATGCCCGCGACTTCAGCAGGTCGGGGATCGAAGTCTCTCCGCTGACCATGCCGCTGGCCGAGACGATCTATGCGTTCCCCGAGCTGCCGAGGAACACCTTCCGGGGTCTCCCCGGTCTCCTGGCCGATTCTTTGCCGGACCGCTTCGGCAACGCCTTGATCGACGCTTGGCTGGCCACTCAAGGACGCTCCCCGGAAAGCTTCAACGCCGTCGAGCGCCTCTGCTACACCGGAGCGCGGGGAATGGGCGCCCTGGAGTTCGAACCGGCCACCGGGCCGAAGCCGGGTCGGTCGCAAAAGCTGGAGGTGGCCGCGCTGGTTCGGCTGGCCGGGGATGTGCTGACGCGGCGCGCCGATCTGAGTGCCTCGTTCACCGACGCGGACAGGGGAGAAGCGCTGACCGATATTCTGAGAGTGGGCACTTCGGCCGGCGGCGCCCGGGCCAAGGCGGTGGTGGCCTGGAATCCGAAAACCAACGAGGTCCGCTCGGGACAGGTCGAAGCGGGCAGCGGGTTCGAACATTGGATCCTCAAGTTCGACGGCGTCGAGGGGAACCGCGACCGGGAGCTGGAAGATCCCCGCGGCTTCGGGGCGATCGAATACGCCTATTCGATGATGGCGAAGGAAGCCGGAGTCACCATGACCGACTGTCGACTGCTGAAAGAAAACGACCGGCGTCACTTCCTGACCAGACGATTCGACCGCTTGCCGGATGGCCGCAAGCTTCACATGCAGTCGCTCTGCGGACTGGCGCACTACGATTACAATCAGCCCGGCGCCTATTCCTACGAACAGGCCTTGAGCGTGCTGCGAACCCTGCGACTCCCCATGGATTCGGTGGAGCAGCAGTTTCGCCGCATGACCTTCAACATCCTGGGCCGAAACCAGGACGACCACGTCAAGAACATCGCCTTCTTGATGGATCGAAGCGGCCGATGGTCGCTTTCTCCGGCGTTCGACGTGACCTACAGCTACAACCCGTCCGGTCTCTGGACGGCGCGTCATCAGATGACGATGAACGGCAAACAGGACGATTTCACCCGAGAGGATTTCAAGGCCTGCGCCCGCACAGCTTCTCTGAAGCGCGGCCGCGCCGAAGCCATCCTCGAAGAGGTCCGCGCGGCCGTTTCCCGTTGGCCGGAGTTCGCCGAAAGGGCGGGCGTGGAGGAGACTCAGCGAGGACAGATTCAGCGCAATCTGCGCACCGAGATAGCGACGCGGTGAGCTCCGGGCTCGTGGCTCGGCCCCGGCACGCTAACTATCCCGCGTTCTCACGGCCTGTCATTCCCCGGCATCG
>JBFGHF010000101.1:0-9488 GCA_041578355.1 Acidobacteriota bacterium | reverse complement strand
CGCTTTACCTTTGTGTTCCGCCGGCCTTCTGTGTTGAAATCTCCGCCATGGCAGAAGCTCCGATGCCTGCTCGGGCAAGAGGCCCGGACGAGTTGCCCAGAATCGCGGTGTGCCGTCAGCGTTTCCCGCGCCCGCGCGTCACCGACCCGGCGCAGGCGCTGCGCGAGCAATTCCGCAAGGCGCGGCTCCCCGACCTCGAGGGACTCAGCATTGCGGTTGGGGCCGGCAGCCGGGGAATCACCGATATCGACGTTCTGGTGAAAACCACCATCGAGGGGCTTCGGGCGCGTGGAGCCGACCCGTTCGTGGTGCCGGCCATGGGAAGCCATGGGGGAGGCCGAGCCGAGACGCAGGAACACATTCTGGCCGAGTACGGAATCACGGCAGACGGTGTCGGCGCGCCGGTGCGGGCTTCGATGGACACGGTCGAGATCGGGACCACCGGCGATGGGGCGGTGGTGCACATCGACCGGCTGGCTTTCGAGGCGGACGGCGTCGTCCTCATCAACCGGGTCAAACCGCACACCGATTTCAAGGGCGAAGTCGAGAGCGGTCTGATGAAGATGATCGCGGTGGGTCTGGGCAACCGCGAGGGCGCCGACACCTTCCATAGCTGGACTCTCGACTACGGCTACGAGCGTCTGATCCAGACCAAAGCCCAGGTGTTCCTCGACACCGGCAAAGTTCTGTTCGGCGTGGCCGCCGTCGAGAACGCCTACCACGAGCTGGCTCGCGTGGAGATCGTTCCCGGGAATGAGATCCCCTCGCGGGAGAAGGAACTGCTGGTCGAGGCCAAGAACCTGATGCCCTCGCTTCCAGTCGATGCACTCGACATCCTCATCCTGGATCGAATCGGCAAGAACATCAGCGGGGCCGGAATGGACCCCAACGTCACCGGCCGCTGGTTTTACGTCAACTCCATCGTTCAGAAAGAGCCTCGAATCACACGGATCGTCGTGCTCGATCTAACCGAAGAGTCGGGAGGAAACGCCATCGGGATCGGGCTGGCGGATTTCTGTGCGCAGCGGGTCGTCGAAAAAATGGACCGCGAAGTGACCTACCTCAACGCCATCACCTCCCGCAACTTGTCGCCGGCGCACATTCCCTTGTACTACCCGACCGACCGCGAATTACTGTGCAAAGCCCTCAGCTCGCTGGGAGGGAAGACCCGACCCGCAGACATACGGCTGATTCGAATCCGCGACACGCTCAGCCTGTCGGAGTTCGAGGCCTCGGAGGCCTTGCTCCCGGAGCTGCGTGAAAATGAGGCGGTCAGCGAGATCTCGGACTTGAGGGAGTTGCAGTTGTAAGCGGGAGCGTGACCGCTGCTCCTAGGTCGGATCTACCGGCGGGTAATCCTCGCCCTTCCGATCGTCGCGGTCGCATTCGAGCTGCATCTTGCAGAGTTCGATTTCACATTTCCGCTTCTCCAACTCCAGCTCGAGCTTCTTGCATTCCAGTTCTTTCTTTTTCAACTCGGTGTCTTCGCAAATGGCGCAGTCGGAGACCACCCCTTCGACGTGGAAGCCGTCCGTCCCGACGCAGAACTCTTCGGTGAGGATCAGCCCTCCCCCACCCGGCTCGACCAGGTCCTCGATTTGGCCGATGTGCTGGTCCATCTGTTGAGCTGCCTCTTCGCCTGCCAGGGACCGCACCTCGGCGACAACTTGTTTTCTGGTGAGCTGTTTTACGAGCGGGCGCGGAAAGGTCACCTCCACCGTGTTCTCAGGGTCGGGGACCGAGCGGGCACAGGCCACCGCCGGTGAAGCCGCGGCTTCCGTTATGGTCCACTCCGGCGGGGGCGCCACCACTTTGGGGCGCAGGTTCTGAGGCCGTCGCGGGACCTTGTGATAGAGCGTCCGCCCCGGGCCAACGCCGGCCGGCACATTCCCCCCGGGGGTGCAGTGGTAGGTCTGTTCGACCAGGAAGAGTTGTCGCCGGATCTTCTTCATCAACTGGTAATAGTGGAAGGTGACCGGCTGGCACGGATTGGGGTTTTTGACTCGGCGCAGGGCGCGATATTTGTTTTCCACTTCGGTCTTGATATCGATCGAGGTCTCGTACCTCGCCGATACTTTGGCTGCCGCCTTGTTGACCACCTCTGAAAGAGTCGATTCGAAAAACACGAAGTTTTCGGCGGCTTCGGTGATCTCCTGTTTCTTTTGGCCCAACACCGTCCAGTTGACCTGGTCCGAGGACTCAAAAAGATCTTCCGTTCTCTTGCTCCGTTCCTCTTGCAGGGTCTCCTGGACCGCAAGTTCCAGTTCCTGTTCAATGGAATGCAGGTGAAGGGGGATTTGTCTTGGTTCTGACGAACCAAGCTCCGAAAGGGGCGGCCCGATCGGGGGTCGGCGAGGCTGACGGAGCCGCGTTCGTGAGAACGCGGACAGAATGCAGGTGAAGGGGGATTTGTCTTGGTTCTTACGAACCCAGCTCTGAAAGGGGGTGGCCGCCGCCTGTCATCGTCGAAGTCCGAACGCCCGAGATCGAAAGTGCGAGACGAGAGATGAGAAGTGAGAAGCTTTGGCGTGGTTTGGACGCCACCTCGTTCCCTTACAATGAAGCGGCAGGAGTGATCGCTTCCGTCACGGGTGGAGAATCTGGCCGTGATCGGGGACGCAGTGCGCAACCGAGAAAAAGGAGCTGAAACTTTTGGGCCGAGAAGGGGTCGGATTAGAAGGATGAACTCTCTGGTTGCGGTCTTTCTTGGCCTGGCGCTTGTCCAGCAGCCGGCCGTCGAACCCGAGGCTCTGGAGTGGTTTCGCCGCGGCGAGGACTTGATCGGAACCTCGGACGCCTACTCCAGCCGCCAGGCGCGTTATTTCGAGCGGGCGCTTCGCATCTCACCCGACTTCGGAGCCGCCCGCTACAATCTGGCACTCATCTACCTGCACCGCGAAGAGCACAGTCGCGCCCTGGATCAACTGGACGCTCTGATCCGCCTCGAACCTGAGAACCCGCGTGGCTTCTTGTTGCGCGCCGAGCTCTTTCTGCGAGAGGGAAAGTTCTCCATCGCCCAAGGGGACGTCGAGAAGGCCCTCCAACTCGCTCCCGATGACGGAACGGCACTCGAGTACCAGGGGCGGATTCTCCTCCAACAGGAAAAGTATGACGATGCACTGAAAGCCATCGAACGCGCCCGAAGACAGGCGCCCGAAAGTCCCGAGCTGGGTTTTTTTTACGCCTTGGCCCTACAGAACCTGGGGCG
Organism: Acidobacteriota bacterium; assembly: GCA_041578355.1. Taxonomy (GTDB): domain Bacteria; phylum Acidobacteriota; class UBA6911; order RPQK01; family JANQFM01; genus JBFGHF01. Next base: position 6,280 of record JBFGHF010000101.1, on the reverse strand, counting down.
CATCGAAGAGGCTCTCGAGCACTACCGGGCCTTCCTGCGCCTCTACCCCGACGATGTCGACGCCCATTTCCTGGCGGGGACGCTTTTCCGCCAGCGCAGCGAGCGCGAGAAGGCGCTCGAACACCTCACCCGCGCTGAGAAGCTGGATCCCGGTGATCCCCGGATCGCCTCGGAACTGGCGCTCCTGCTGCTCGACATGGGAGATCTCGAAGAGGCGGAGAGGCGCATGCGGAGGGGCGACTTGGACGCTGCGACTCTGGCCAACCTGGGGATCATCGCCAAAAAACAGAACCGGATCGTGGATGCCGAGTTTTATTTCAGGCGGGCCTTGCGGCTGGATTCCTCCAACGCCCTGCTTTGGGCCCACCTGGGCGATCTCTTCTACCAGGCAAAGCAGCAGAAGTCGGCCCTGACGGCTTACGAGAAGGCCGTGGCCCTGGGCATCGAGGACGGCGCCACGCTGCAGCATCTGGGGTCCCTATACGCCAACGACGACCAAAACGAAAAGGCCGCGGAATTCCTCCGCAAGGCGATTGAAAAAGACCCCGACGATCCTCTGGGTCATTTCCATCTGGGTGTCGTCTTGGAAAGGCTCGCCTATCCCGAAGAGGCTCTCGAGCACTACCTCGAAGCCGTCGACAAAGGCGCCACGGAAGGCCGCCTCCACTATCGTCTCGCCGTCTTGTTCGGTCGACAGTCCGAGTCTGAGAAGGCTCTTCATCATCTCGAGCAGGCTCTTCGGGCCGACGCCGAACGCTACCTGGCCGAAGTGGACCGCGAGCTGCTCAAGATCCACTCCGATTTCGACAGCATCCGCTACACCGCGCCCTTCAACGAGCTTCTCGACAAGCACCGATCGCCATTCTGAGACACCGGTCGGCACGGCGATCTGGACGGCAATACCGCCCCGCGGTCCCCTGAGGGAGCGGGTCGCCGGTGTCCTCTTTTTCACCCCTTCTGGGTTCATCCGCATCCTTTGGCGCGCCCCCCGGGGTGCGGCTGGCGCTGTACCCGGGCCATGGCTGCGACTGCCCCTCCGCCAGAAGCAAGTCCCCGAGTGATGGCTGCGGGCGATCCCTGTCCCTGCCCGGAAAAACTGCTAAAATATTAACTTCTGCAAATCGAATCCTGGAGAGACTCATGACCTCATCCGACGACTTCAATCTCGACGATCTGCGAGAAGAGCGCCTCAAACATCCCAGCGAGACCGACAAGGAAAAACCGACGCCGAGCGTCGACCGGAAGAAAGCCGCTTGGCTCACCAGAAATCAATGGCTGGCCGCTGGAGCGGGACTGCTGGCCACCCTGGTGCTGGGACTCCTCTTCTACGGCCTCTACAGCCGTCACAGCTCCGACCACGAGGAGACGATGGCCGCCATGGAGGACCTTCAGATCCTGCTCCAGGAACTGGACGAGCGGCTCATGGAGGCGCAGGAACAGAACCGGGTGGATCTCGAGGCGGTGCAGCAGCGGGTGGGAATCACTCAAAACGAAATCCGCCGCAACCGTCAATTGGCGGAACGGGCCCGTCAGGAACAGCGCCAGGCGGCGGAAGATCTCACGGCGAAGATCGTCACCAAAGCGGAAACGCAGCGGGTGGACACTCTCGAGGAGAACACCAACCAGCGGCTCGTCCAGATCGATGACCGCATCGAGACCGTCGACGCCGACGTCAAGCAAAGCCGCAGCGAATGGGAGGTCGCCCTGACGGAGACTCGTGAGGAACTCAGTGGTCTGGGTCTGAAACTCACCGAACAGGGACAACTCATCGCCACCACACAGGGCGGTTTGGAAGAGCTCCGAAAACGAGGCGAACGGGATTACTTCCAGTTCGAGGCCGCACGGAAACAGAGGATCACCATCGCCGGAATCGGGCTGGAACTGCGAGACACCAATCGCAAGCGAAACCACGCTCACGTCCGGCTCTTCTTCGACGATCGCCAGACCGACCGCAAGCGGACCTTCACCAACACGCCGCTGACCTTCTACGTCGGCCCCGACCGAGTCAAATACGAACTGGTGATCAACCAGGTCGACAAGGGCAGGGTCAACGGTTACGTGAGCGTCCCCAGCGGGGCCCTGCCCGAGCGGCCTGCATTGAGCCGGCCAGGGCGATAGTCGGGAAGCCCCATCCCGGATGGGGTTTTTGCCCCGCCCGGGTGCGTCCAATCAGCCAGATTCTTCCTCCTCTTACCAAGACTCGGGGTCTTCGTCCGCCCCCTCAGGCGAAGAGCGGACTGGTCTCGCTCGTGCGTGGGTTTTGAGCGGAGGCTCGAAACCTGATGAAACTTCGATCGTTGGTTGCGGCGATCCTGCTCCTGCCGGCCACACAATTGGCGACGGCTCAATCTGTCATGATCGATTTTGAAGACGTCATCCAGGACACTCAGCCTTATGCGGCTTTCAGCTATCGTTTGCGTGCGACTCCGCTGCAGCAGTTCACCGTCTCCATCCGGCCCACCCAGCAGCAGAACGGAAGCCCCACGGGCAACACTGCTGTCTTCCCCAATTTCGGCTTCGACGATCACGCCATCGAGATCGTCAGGGAGGACGGCGGGACTTTCTCCCTGATCGGATTCGATCTTCTCGAGCCGAACTCTCTCACCACTTTCCCGGGGCCGGGTGACTGTCGTGTGAGAGGGCGAAAAACGGACGGTTCCGTCGTGGCTTCTCTCGCCACGGTGGATGGGGTGGCCGGCCCACAGACCTTCTTTCTCAAGGACTTCCACGATCTGGTGTCGGTCAGATTCAGTGCCGACGGGGAGTTCAGGAATTTTGCGCTGGACAACCTGATCGTGGCGGAGAGCTTGATTCTCTATCCTCAGCTGGCACTGGGAGGCGGTTTCGACGTGATCTTCTCGGTCACCAATCGGAGCGAGGTGGGTTGGCAGGGCCGGGCCGAATTGGATGGAGGAGAATGGCCGACGGAGCGAAGCTGGATGTTGGACGGCGCTGATCGCACCGGCCAGGCGGGGTTTGACATCCTCCTCGACCCCCACCAGACACGGCAGTTCATCATCAGTCGCCGGGGCGATCCGGTCGCCGGCTGGCTCGAGATCAGCCCCCTGCCCGGTTCCGATGCCGCCAACCTGGCCACCGCGTTCTTTTATAACTTTTCGGTCGAGGGAGAACTGGAAGACTCCACGGGCGTCGCACCGGCGCGCATCGCTACAGCCGTGCGCTTTCCCGTAAACCGCACCAACCAACTCAACACGGGGATGGCTGTTCGGCGGGCTGCATCACCCGTGACCTTCAGGCTCTACGACGGAGACGGGACCCAACTCCAGCAACTCACCGCTCCCTTCGAGGGTGCGGTCTTTTTCGACCAACTGTTCTTCGGTGTGCCCGAGCAGTTCATCGGATCGGTCGAAGTCATTTCCCCTCAGGGGTTTTTCATCGTGGTCCTTCGCCAGGAACTGCTTGGACAGGGGGCCTTTCAGCTGACCTCGATCCCTGCGCTGACCGTGCTCCCCTAGCCGGGGCGAGCCCGCGCCGATGCAACTCCGGGTGAATTATCGAGCTGGCGATAGAAACCGAGCCGCAGCGCCGGCAAGCGTCGAGCGCGGGACGGTCCACCTCGGCCAGAGGGGGCGAGAACCGGCCCCCCGTCGACGCGAAGAACGGTCGGCATCGCATGCCCTGGCGTAGGAGTGTCGCTCCCTTACATCGCGGCTCAGTCGGGGGGGCGTGCGCGCCCTCCCGGAGGGATGCCGGCGGCCGTCCGGCTATTGCTTGTTGTCGCGATCGAGAACCGACACCTGGAGTATAGAGCGATACTCGAGGCTCTTTCCCTTGGCCTGCTTCTGGGAGGCGACCAGCCGATGGGCGCCTAGCGGGGATGTCACGACGAAGGAGGCTTCGAAAGAGCCTTTGGCGTCGACTTTTCCATGCCCCACCACTTGACCTGCCAGAGTCAGGCTCACCGAAATCGGGCGTCCCCCGGCGCCTTCTTCCGGAGTGCCGCTTGCTGACGCGCGCGGCTCAGTAAAGGTCCGTGTTTTCCACCCGCGCGTGAGCGAGCGGCGGGAAAGCTGAGAGGATCGCCCTGGCTGAAGCGAGGGGGATTGAGGAGGTCGCCATTTCGAAGCGCCGCGTGGCGGCCCGATCGGGGGGCGGAAGCGGAAATCGGGCGTCCCCCGGCGCCTTCTTCCGGAGTGCCGCTTGCTGACGCGCGCGGCTCAGTAAAGGTCCGTGTTTTCCACCCGCGCGTGAGCGAGCGGCGGGAAAGCTGAGAGGATCTCCTTGGCTGAAAGCCAGGGGGGTTGCGGAGGTCGCCGTCCCGAAGCTACTATCCGCCGCCCTGCGACGATTCGCGAAGCGGGCTCGTCTCTCAATGCTCGAATCCGGCCAGGTACTCTCGCAGTCCCTTTGCCGTGAAATCGGGCCGCTTCACAAAATCCATCAGGCGCCGCTCTTTTTCCTGAATCTTTGTCGCTTCCTCGGCGATTCGGCCAGCCGCCTGGTGAGGAACGATGACGATGCCGTCTTCGTCGCCGTGCAGCAGGTCGCCGGGGCTGATCCGCATTCCGCTCAGTTCCACTTCCACTCCCACGTCGCAAATCACCGGGTTGCCGTGGGAGACCACCAAGCCGGCGCAGAAGTACTGAAACCCCAGGGCCCGCACGGCGACCGAGTCGCGCAAACCGCCATCGCTCAGGCAGCCTACCGCGCCCAGCCTTTTTGCGGTGGTCGCCATGACTTCGCCCATGTGACAGGAATGTAGCCGGTCCTTCCCCACGTCCTTGATGACAACCACCGCCGGTTGGGGCGACTCTTCGAGAACTTCCCAAAGGCGAAGCACGCCACCCTGGTTGGGCCTGCCTTCGGTCGTGCTGTCGGCCGTGCAGGTCACGGCGTATCCCACCATGGCGTCCAACTCGGGAAACATGCACCGAATGTCGTAGCCCGCGTACCCCGAGACCCGCGGGCGCAGCTGAAACGACTCGATGGCATTGGAAACGGTCGCGCTGTCGATGCGGCGAAGGCCCTCCAACTGTTCTTTCGTCAACTGTGTGGCCATATCACTCCTTCCGGTCGGGAAACCCTTGAAAACGCCACGCCGACCTCAGACTCAAGTCTATGGAGTCGAGATACGGACGGGAGCTTTCTCAAGAACGGCGTCGGTGCTCGCAACAAGCGGGCCGAGCACTTCGTCGAGCGATTGTTCGTCGACTCCCGGCCGGGCCTGAAACAGGTACCACTCCTCCCGGTACTCGACGCTTCCCCCGTCGGGATCGAGGCGGATCATCGGTCCGAGAGACTCGACTTCCAGCATGGCGGCGTCGGTGAACACCTCAGTATTGCAGCCGAAATCGGGATACTCGGCACCCCTGCGGAAGGGGTAGCGTTTGACGAAGAGATCGTCGCCCAAGGCGTAGGCAGCCCAGCCCAGGCTGTTGAGGAGGCCGACCTTCTGCTTGGTCGTTGCGCCCGGATCCTGCCGCAATTGGATGTAGCGGGGACCCCAGGTCCAGCGCGGGTCGGACATATCCGTGTAGTGCCACAGCACCAGCGGCCGGGCCGGCAGCAGGTACTCCGGATGGGATCGATACTCTTCCTGGGGCAGGATGGCACGACCGCCCGCGGCCATCGCCGTCAGCGCCCAGGCTGACAACTCGATCTCCCAGGGATTCTCATTGGTGAGCCGGTGCAGCACGCTGACCCGTCCGGCTCCCGGGTGAAGCGTGACGTCGATTTCCTTTCCGATGCCGGTCTCCGGCTCGGTCGCCTGTTGCAGCTTCAGAATCGCCCCGTCCCATTGGTAGGCGACCGGCGAATTGTCCAGGGAATAGGTCCTGGGTGACGCTTCGGGGGCGTGCCAGAGGCGGTGGCCTCCGTAGATGCGCCATTCGCTTCCACCGGTCTTGCCCATGTCTTCGGGCTTCTCGAAGAAGAGATTGGCCCCTCCCACGAAACCGAAACGGATGATCCGGGGCCCGACATCCGTCGTGGCGATCAGCTCGATGACGCCGTCGCTGAGCCGAACGCAATTGTCCCACCCTCCGTAGGCGAGCTTTTCCATGGTGGTGGCGGCTCCTCGGGCACCCAGGCCCGAAATCAAGATTGCAGCAAGCAGAGCGCTGAGTCGTCTTTCCATCTGAAACAACCGCCCACGGGAGTCGGCCCGGTCTCAAGCGGCCGAGCCTATGGCTTCTTCGAGCTCGGAGTCGAGCAGGCGCTCGAACCAAGCCTGAAATTTCTTGAGCGCTTCGAGACGGGTCGGGGCGACGGGCAAGGCGCCAGGCCCGCATTGAAAGCCCCGGACCTCCAGGCCGGCTCG
>JBFGHF010000100.1:0-9549 GCA_041578355.1 Acidobacteriota bacterium | reverse complement strand
ATCGAGGCATCCCAATTGGGTCCGCTGATGTCCTCGCGGGATCTCTTACGACCGGGGGTCTTCACACATGTCTACCTCCAGAGCAAGCTTCAGTCCCGTTACGCCGACAATCAGAAGGATGTGCGAAAGGAAATGCAGAAGGCTGGTTTCAGCACGGAGTTGATTCTGGCGAACCTTGCTAAATTGACGCGGCTCGTCGAGGGGCTGAAGTGGACCGCCGCCGGATCGGCCTGGTCCGGTTATTCCGAGAACAACTCCTATTCGGAGCGCGACCATCAATCCAAAGCCAAGTTCGTCCGCGAAGCGCTGGGCCGAGGGTCGCGTGCACTTGTATGGGATCTGGGCTCCAATACCGGAGTGTTCTCCAGGATCGCGTCGGAGTCTGCCAAATACGTCGTGGCGCTCGATGCAGACCATCTCGCGTTGGAGCGCTTCTACTCGAGCTTGAGAGGGTCGGAGACCGCCAACATCCTGCCCCTGGTGGCGAATCTGGCCGATCCGTCGCCAGGCCTTGGCTGGAAGGGGAAAGAGCGGCGCAACCTTCTAGACCGGGGCCGTCCTGACATGGTGCTGGCATTGGCCCTGATCCACCACATAGTCATCGCCGCCAACATCCCTGTGATCGCCTTTGTCGAGTGGCTGGCCAGCCTGGGCGCGGAACTTGTGATCGAGTTCGTTTCCAAGGACGATGCCATGGTTCGGCGGCTACTGAGCAACAAAGAGGATCAGTACGACGATTACGAGTTGGGACACTTCGAAGACTGTCTCAAGAAACACTTCGAAGTGGTGAGTCGAAAGAGCCTCTCCTCCGGGACCCGCACTCTCTACCACGCAACTCCCCGCAGCGGATGAGGACGCGAAAGCGGCTCCGACATCTCGATTTTCAGTCCAGGCCGCGCCACCACGAATTCAATTGACAGCTTCCGGTTCCGTCTTAAAAGTGGCGCGCGTCGAATTGACTTTTTCGACACCCTCTTGAGAACGCGGACAAAACGGGCGGTGGGGGGGGATTTGTCTTGGTTCTCACGAGCCAAGCTCTGTCAGCGGCGCCATCCCCCTGGGCGGGGAAGCCGGAGCCAGTTGGCGAGGGGGCGGATATAGTCGGGGTTGGATTTGCCCGCGAGGCAATCCATGCACTCGGGAATCACTTCGCCGTCGACGACCTTCTGGCGGAGATCCTGGTATTCGCGGCCATTCCAGATCGCTTCGATCGAGTCTCCGGCCAAGTCGCCCAATACGAATTCATTGAAGCAGCAGGTGCGGACCCGTCCTTCCCAGGACACGAAGACCGTCGACCAGGGCTGGGTGCAGTACATGCGGTAGTCTTCTTTGGAACGAACGAAAACTTGCTGCCTCGCCAGAACGACCGAACGGTCCTCCGGATGATGCTTGGCATGCAGGGATAAGGTTGCGACCCCGGGTTCGATCTCTGAGATGTCGAGAGCGGCGGAAAATCCGCAGAGAGGCTCTCGCGGGAACTCCTCGGGGAGCGCACCGAGCACATCGGGCCTCAGTACATCCAGGGAGATCTCCTTGGTCAAGTTCTGGGTGGCGTTCTCGATGCAAATCTCTGCCCGTGGTCGGCCCTGGACGCCCAACACCCAGCCCGACACTCGACACTCGTCTTCCAAATGAGCTTCGGGCAAAGGCTGATCCAGGTAGCCCATCCAGCCCTCACGGGGCTTCATGGCGCGTGGAGCCGTCTGCTCTCCCCGTCGCAGGTAGCGGTGAATCTCTCCATCGCTGAAAGGCGAATAGAGTCTGATCGAGTGGTCCTTCAAGCGCGACTGAAACTCCCCCCAGATCTCCAGCACGCGGTCCGGCTCGAGGGCCGCCAGTTTGTTCTGCTGGTAAAAATTGTTGTAGCCGGGAGCGAAAGCCTTGAAGAGATTCTGGACGATGACCTCATCGAAATCGAGACGGCCCGCGAGGTCGGCGATCTGCGGCAATTGGTGGAAGTTCTGAGCCATCGCCACGAACTCGAGGATCAGGTAGGGCCTGCGTTTCGGGGAGCGGGCCCGAGCAGCCGAGAGGCGCGCGATGTTTCGGAGGACTTCTTCCAGGCGCGCCCCCACGCGAATCCGCTGATAGGTCTCCGCCTCGGGGGAATCGATGGAACAGACCACCCTGTCGACTTCCAGGTCAACCAGGGCTTTGACGATCGACTCGTCGAGGATGGTCCCGTTGGTCGTCAGAGATACCGAGGCGCCCACACTTTTCAGGTAGTCGAGAATCGGAATCATCTGCGGGTTGAGAAAGGGTTCGCCAAGTCCGGTGGCGGTGACGAAGGTCGAGCGGCCGTAAAGCGGTTCCAGCTTGCGAACGGTTTGCAGCGAGATGTCGCCCAGGAAGGACTCGTCGTTGTGCCGTTTGTCGTGTGTGCGCCCGCACATGACACAGGCCAGGTTGCAACGGTTCGTGACCTCGAGAAAGATGTGGGTGGGGGTGTTTTTCACCGCCAAGCGCCGCCGGCGCACACCGAGAGTGGCGGCCAGGGCATTGCGCGTCTTGGCGAAGGGCAGCATGCTCTCCATCTTAGCTCATCAAAGCCCCGCGATTTGCTAGTTTTCACCGGTGGGGAGACGGGTCCGACTTTGGAATTGGCCGCCCGGCCGCCAACTCGAGAAGCGAGAACAACGCGAGGTGCCAAGTGAGATGTTCGAGATGCGAAGTTCGAGCGGGCGGACCAGAAAGACATCCCACTTCTCATCTCTCATCTCGCCCTTTCCCCTTCGGGCGTTCCTACTTCGGAATTGGCCGCCGGCTGCCAACTCGAGAAGCGAGAACAACGCGAGGTGCCAAGTGAGATGTTCGAGATGCGAAGTTCGAGCGGGGGGCGGAGCAAGCAGTCTCAGAAAGTTTCGTGGATTTGGCAACTCGCGCGTAATAGTAAGTATGAGAGAAGAAAAGGCTCAGGACTTGTTGGAACGGACGAGAATCTTCGCCGAAGAGACTTTGAAGCTCTGCAACGACCTGCCCCGAGGAGCCGAGGTCGGGCTTCTCAAACGGCAACTTCTTCGTGCGGCGACGTCTGTAGGCGCCAATTATCGTGCCGCTCGACGAGCTCGCTCTCGAAAGGATTTTGTGGCGAAACTCTCTTTAGTCGAGGAGGAAGCCGACGAATGTGTCTACTGGTTTGATCTCCTCAAGACACTGCGGGTGTCGCCTCCAAACGAACTCCGATTCTTACGCAGCGAAGCCGATCAACTCGTCGCAATCATCGTAGCTTACAAAAAGACGGCCCTTCGGAAAGGTTTGTAGAGAGCAAAGGGATCGCACTTCTCGTCTCTCATCTCTCCCTTTCCCCTTCGGGCGCTCCGACTTCGGAATTGGCCGCCGGCTGCCGACTCGAGAAGCGAGAACAACGCGAGGTGTCAAGTGAGATGTTCGAGATGCGAAGTTCGAGCGGGCGGACGGGGACACCTCACCTGCTAGGCAGGAAGAACAGCCTGTCTTCCGCCCACCAGGACGCCCTCGACGACCTCGCTGTCGCAACCGAAAACAATCGCGTCGAGCAGGTTGTCGGGCGTCCACCCCTGCAACGAGGGGGCCTCGAGATCGACGATCGCGAAATCGGCGGGGCTGCCGGGGCTCACTCCGTATTTGTTCATTCCCAGGGCTCGCGCGCCACTGCTGGTCGCTGCCGCCAGAAGCTGCGATCCGACATTCCCGGATGTTCCTCGGTAAACGCCCCGCTTTTGGCGATGCAGGCGCTGACCGTACTCGAGCCAACGCATCTCTTCCAACATCGAGATTCGCGAATTGGAATCGGTTCCCAGGCAGAGATCGGCTCGCAGCGAGTCGAGGAGAGGCAAGTCGGGCAGACCGTCGCCCAGATTGGCTTCGGTGAGGGGGCAAATACAAACCGAGGCTCGGCGGCCCAGGAACCTCTTCAAGTCGGAGGTTCGGCTGTGGGTGCAGTGCACGGCGGTGACCTCAGGACCGACATCGAGACGCTCGAGCAGCAGCTCCAGCGGTCGCTTGCCGTAAGCAGCCAGGCACTGCTCGATTTCGGCCGGCTGTTCTTCAACGTGAATGTGAAAGGGGAGATGGCGCAGCTTTGTCTCGCAGTGCAGCTCGGCCAGTTCCCCGATCGCTACAGCTCGAACACTGTGGGCCGCGACGCCGAGTGAGATCCGGTCATCTGTCCATTCCGCCAAACGGTCGATCTGGCCCCAGAATTCTTTCAGTGACAGGCAGTCGAAGCGGCGTTGCGCCCCTTCAAGGGGACGCCCGATCCCGCCGGTGCGGTAGTAACAGTTGAGGAAGCGAATCCGTATTCCGGTTTGACGGGCAGCCTCGAGCACGGCCCAGTCGAGATCGAAGCTGTCTTCACCATGGTGGAGATAGTGAAACTCCCCGACTCCGGTGATCCCCGCTCGGAGCATTTCCGCGAAGGCGTGACGCGACAAGCGCAGAAGTTGGTTGGGATCGAGGGTCTCGGCGAGCTCATACATGGCGTCTCGCCACGTCCAGAAATTGCCGGAGTCCGCGGGGTAGCGTTCGGCACGGCCCCGCAAGCCCCTCTGAAAGGCGTGGCTGTGGGCGCTGACGAAACCCGGCAGCAACGCCTTGCCCTTCAAGCGAGCAGAGGGTTCGACCGCAAGGGCGCCAGATTCCTCCACTGTTCCCGAGGCGGAAACGCGAACGCGAATCCCCGACTCGAAGCGGTGGCCCGTCCAGGTCCAGTCCGCCTCGATCACTTCGGCGTTGTGGTTTGACTGGTGTGACGTCATGGCGATCCGGGGTTGCCGGCGTGGATGGGGAAGACGTAGTGTAGGGGCGGCAAGCAGCGAGTAGCCGGGTTAAGCGAGCCTGCAACAGAAAGGGAGAGAGGACGGCGATGTCTACCCAGGTTTCCTACAGCAAGAGCGCGACCAAGGCGGGTGCCGGATTCGGAACCGCACTGGCGATCGCGATTTCCTGGAGCCAGCACCAATCCATCCTCTGGGCGATCATCCACGGCATCTTTTCTTGGTTTTATGTGATCTACTTTGCCCTCACCCGAAGTCAATGATCTGCGCCGCCAGCGCCTTGGCTCGCCGTGATTTCGACCAAAACACCCTCACGGTTGCGGCTCCCGGATCCGACGGCTTCAGCCCTCTGTGGCGGCTTTTCTAATCTTCGGCCAAGCTGTAAAGGTGGTGGTGGCTCCGTATGAACATTTCATCGCCGACCACGGCGGGCGAGGCGTCGATGGGGTCGTCGAGTGCATTGAGGGCCAACTGTTCGTACTCAGGCCCGTTGCTGATGACGGCGGTATTGCCGTCCCGCCCGACCAGATAAACCCGTCCCGCCGCACCGATCGGCGAGGCGTAAATGCCGCGCAAGCCATCGATGCGTTGACGGCTGTAGAACTCCTCTCCCGTCATGGCGTTGAAGCAACTCAATATCGCGTTGTTGCTCTTCAAAAAGTAGAGCTTGTCTCCGTAGAGCAGCGGTGAGGGAACGTAGGGGGTGTCGCGGTTGTACTGCCAAACGATGGCGTCGGACTGAGCCAGATCGCCCCTGGCGCTCTCGACGCGGATGGCCTGCAGCGCGTTGCCGCGAAAACCGCTGGTCACGTAGACGATTCCCTTGGAGAAAACCGGCGAAGGGATGGTGTTGACGGTCATGCCGGAAGACTCCCAAATGAGCCTTCCGCTGTCGACATCGTAGCTGCGGACCCGGTTGGTGGCGTTGATCACGACTTGTGCGCCATCCCCCGATTTCACCACCAGGGGAGTGGACCAGGAGGTGATCTCGTCGCGCTCCACGCGCCAGATTTCCCTGCCGGTCAGCTTGTCCAGGGCAACGGTGAAAGAAGGCCCTTCATGGTCCCAGTTGACAAACAGCTTGTCGCCGTAAAGAGCGGGCGAAGCGCCTTCCCCGAAGCCCAACCGGGTTTGCATGTCGCCCAGATCTTTTTGCCATTTGAGGTTGCCGTCCCAGTCGTAACAGAAGACTCCCCGGGATCCGAAGAAGGCGTAGACGTGCTTTCCGTCGGTGACGGGAGAATTGGATGCCCAACTTCCATCCTGGTGATGTCCCTCGTGGGGGAGATCTTCGACGGCCGTTCGCTCCCACGCCACCGAGCCGTCGCTGCGATTGAGCGCCAGTAGCTTGAAGGCCATGACCTGGGTGGGCTTGCTGCCCCCTCTACGCCAGCGCGGAGTGGATTCCGACTCCTCTGGAGCTGCTGCGGGCTGCCGTTCCACGCCGGTGGCCGCGGCCGTCGTCACGAAGATCCGATCTCCCCAAACCACCGGAGAAGAGTGGCCTTGGCCGGAAATCGGCACCTTCCAGCGGACGTTCTCGGTTTCGGACCAAGTCAAGGGAGGATTGCCATGCGGCGACACTCCCGTGGCCAGAGGCCCGCGCCACTGAGGCCAGAACTCCTCCGTCTGATCCACAGCTGTTGCGGCAACTCCGACTAGAGCCGCCCAGAGAATGAGCAGCAACGCGGTCTTCTTCAGTTTTGACATCCTACTATTGTGCCCCATGCAGTGGTTTCCTGGGAAGTCCCTGGTCAAGGCGCCAGGCCTCTGGGGGGGCTGGACATCTCTATTGCCGGAGTGCTGCAATAAAGCGCCTTAGCGAGGAGAAATGAATCTGCAAGATTTTCTATCGACGCGACTCTTTTCCATTGGCGACCTGCTGATCACGGTTGGCGCCCTGCTCCTGATTCTGCTGACCGGGGTGGTCACTTTTCTGGTCGCGCGGCTTTTGGACCGATTGCTCCACCGTTGGTTCGAAGATCGGTTCGGAGAGGAGACGACCGGGGGCCTCGGTTTGGCTTTGCAGCTGTCGATCTGGTTGCTGGGAATCGTGGTCGGCAGCCTTTTGCTGGGTGTCGAGATGCGGCAGCTAGCAGAAGCGGCCAGCTTCGAGATGTTCAACATCGGGGATGAGCCGATCACGCCGAGAAGCATCGCTGTTCTCGTGCTGGCGTTGATCGCCACGGGTTATGCGGCTCGACTCGCTGCCAGCCTCGGCAAGTCGCGATTCTTTCGCAATGTAGATACCGGCCCGCGATACACGATCATCCGGCTCATTCAGTACTCCATCTGGGTGATCGGAGTGATCATCAGCTTGCACATCATCAACATCAACCTGACCGCGCTGGCGGTGGTCGCCGGAGCCTTGGGCCTGGGCATCGGTTTTGGGCTGCAGGCCGTGGTCGCAAACTTCGTCGCAGGACTCGTGTTGCTCTTCGAACGACCGATCCGCATCAGCGACTTTGTTTCCAGTGAAAACATCGAGGGCAGGGTCGAGGAAATCCGCTTCCGCTCGACGCTCATCCAGACCAACGACAACATTTCGTTCATCGTTCCCAATTCCGAACTGACCACGCGCGCTCTCGTCAACTGGTCGCACAACGACACCATCGTCCGGATTCATTGCCCCGTAGGAGTGGCCTACGGCTCGGACGTCGAACTGGTGACGGAGACACTGCTCGAAGTGGCGCAAGAAGATGAGTGGGTCCTCAAGGACCCTGAACCGATTGTCTGGTTCACCTCCTTCGGGGACTCCTCGCTCAACTTCGAGCTGCTGGTCTGGACGAATGACCCGATTGGCTACCGCCGTCTGCGAAGCCGCATTAATTACTCGATAGATCGGGCCTTTCGGCGGGCTGGAGTTCAAATCCCTTTCCCGCAGCGCGATCTTCATGTGCGCTCCGCCGAGGGGCTGCACAACTTGGTGCGCATGCCCAAAACCGACGGGGGCAACGGCTAGAAAACGGAGCTGACGTGGAGATCTTGTGCGACTTTGACGGGACCATCACCGAACAGGACACGATCGTATTCCTTACGGAACGCTTCGGTTCCGGGCCGGCATTCAGGCAAGAAGTGGTGCGGCAGATCAAGGCCGGCCGCATGAGGGTCGCAGAGGCGGTCCGACGCGAGATGGCGACGGTTCGATTGAGTTGGCGGGAAGCGGCCGAGATCATTCAGGAAGAGATCAGGCTCGACCCCAGCTTCGAGGATTTCGTTGAATGGTGCAGGGGGTCGGGACACAAATTGTCCGTTGTCAGCGCCGGACTCGAACCCGTTGTCCAGCTTCTTCTCGGCCGCTTCGGTTTGCCCATCTACGCACATCCCGTGGAATGCAATCCCGACGGCTGGGTCTATCGCCGCAACGAGAACCACAACAAGGTGAAGTTGATCAAAGAGGCTTTGCGCCGCGACCGCGTGGTTTTCATCGGGGACGGAACGTCGGACGTCCCCGCGGCACCGCTGGCCGACCAGCTGTTCGCCAAGGGATATCTCGCCGAGCATTGCCGCCAAGCCGGAGTCCCCTTTCACGAATTCGAGATCCTCGAAGATGTGCGCCGAATTCTGACCACCGAGGAGTGATCGCGGTTCCCTCGGGTCGCAGCTCTCGTCACACACAATCGACGCGGATCCGGAAAGCGGACGATGCCCTACTTTGAAACAGCAGGTGCCCGCCTTTATTACGAAAAGCGCGGCCCTTCAAACACCTCGCTGCCGCTGATATTCCTCCATGACGGCCTGGGCAGCGTACGCTCCTGGAAGGATCTTCCGGAGAGGGTCGCTTCATTGGTTGGGTGCTCGGCGTTTCTCTATGACCGAAGGGGTTACGGGCGCTCCACCCCGGAGGCTTCCTTTGGACCGGGCTATCTGGAGAAGGAGGCTCCGATCGTCGGCCGATTCCTCGACCACCTCGGGGTGCAGGCAGCGCACCTGGCAGGCCACTCGGACGGGGCCAGCATCGCACTCATCTTCGCGGCTCGATCTCCTCGACGGGTCCTCAGCCTGACCCTCGTGGCGCCCCACACCTTTGTCGAAGAGGAGGCACATGCCGGGATTCGGGAGTTGCTCGAGGAGGTTTCCGTTGAGGAACCTCGATGGCTGCGCAAACAACACGGTGAGCGTGGTCAGGCGCTGCTCGCAGCCTGGTCGAAGATCTGGCTCAGCGAAGCACATTGCGGCTGGGACATACGAGCGTCCTTGGGTCGGATTCGCGCCCCCGTGCTGGTAGTTCAAGGAGACCGGGACGAGTTTGCCACTCTGGCGCAGGTGGAGGCTATCCGTCGAGGGGTGCCCCGGTCGAAGGTTTGGATTGTCGCGGCCGCCGGCCACAAGCCTCATATCGAGCAAAAATCGGAGTTCGCCCGCCGCGTGGCGAATCACATCCGAGAGGCAGATCCGGTTCGCTGAGGTGGTGTTCGTCTTCGTTCTCACGGGCTTGTTGCCCAAATCGAGAAATCCCGATTCCTGGGGCGCCGGCACGCCTGACAGAGCCGCGTTCGTGAGAACGCGGACACAACCGTCGCGCCGGGGAGATTCGGAAGTCCCGGCACTTCACGGAGTTTTTTTGAGACAGGGCGTTTGGCCTCTTTTGGGCAACGCCCTCACCAACGAAGTTCTGTCAGAGTCGCCAATCTTGGATCTCGAAAGCCTCAGCCCAGGTGTGTGGCCAGGATCTGAGCCAGATGGCGTGCCCTTCTTCCCGTGAAATGCTCGATCTGCGCGCGACAGCTGAAGCCGGATGCCAACAGCAGGGTGTTTGGGTCGGCTTCGCGAACCGCGGGAAAGAGCCGTCTTT
>JBFGHF010000099.1:0-9556 GCA_041578355.1 Acidobacteriota bacterium | reverse complement strand
GGCGGCCGAGACCAAGAGGCTCGCCCTCGAGACCTATTTGGACATGGAATCGGTTTCCAACCCGCAGATCTCCCCCGACGGGCAAGAGATCATCTACACACGAGGCTGGATCGACAAGGTGAACGACCGGAGAAAATCGACGCTCTGGATCATGAACGTCGACGGTTCCAAGAAACGGGAACTTCTGGAAGGAGGTGGCGCCCGCTGGTCGCCCGACGGGACCCGCATCCTCTTCACCAAGCAGGGCGAACCCAAAGGCTCGCAGATCTTCGTCCGCTGGATGGACGCCGAAGGCGCCGTCACCCAGATCACGCGCCTCGAGAACGGACCTTCCAACCCGCGCTGGTCTCCCGACGGAAAATGGATCGCCTTTACCAGCCGCGTCAAAGACAAGGCCGACTTCGAGGGCGTCAAGTTGCCGGCCAAGCCCGAGGGGGCCAAGTGGACGCCCGGACCCAAAGTGGTCGAGCGAGCCAATTACAAAAGGGACCGGCAGGGCTACGTGGACACCGGCTGGACACACCTCTTCGTCGTTCCTGCCGAGGGTGGCACGGCGCGGCAACTCACCGACGGCGACTGGAACCACAGCGGAGTCGAGTGGAGTCCCGACGGTGCCGAGATCTACTTCACGTCGTACCGATCGCAGGACTGGGATCGCCCCAAGAACTGGCAGGAATCGGAAATCTACGCCGTCACCGCGGCCACGGGTGAGATCAAACGCCTCACCGACCGTCGCGGCTCCGACAGCCAGCCCGTGCCCTCGCCCGACGGCAAGCTGATCGCCTACACGGCCGGAGACGAACACCGCGACACCTACCGAAACTCGAAGATCTACGTCATGAACCGGGACGGCTCAGACCCGCGGCTCATCTCAGGCGACTACGACCGCCAGTCGCGCGGCATGCAATGGGCGCCGGACGGAAGCGGCCTCTATTTCACTGTGGGCCGTGAAGGGTATCGAAGTCTCCACTTCGTGTCGGCGCAGGGCGGAGTCAAACAGCTCACCGAAGGCAAGCAACTCCTCAGCTTGTCGTCTTTCTCGAAGGACGGAACGGCCGTGGGGACCATCTCTTCGGCTCACGAACCCGGTGATATCTACAGCTTCCCGCTCTCCGACCCGTCCAGCATCACTCGCTTGACCGAAGTCAACGCCGACGTGCTGCACGGCGTCACGCTGGGCGAGGTCGAGGAAGTCTGGTACGACGTGGAGCCCTTCAAGGTCCACGGCTGGATCGTCAAGCCGCCCGATTTCGACCTCTCTCGCAAGTACCCGATGATGCTCGCCATACATGGCGGACCCCACGGCATGTACAACGGAGGTTTCAACTTCGCTTTTCAGGAGCACGCCGCCAACGACTACGTGGTCCTCTACACCAACCCCCGAGGGAGCACCGGCTACGGAACCGAGTTCGCCAACGCCATCAACCACGACTACCCGGGCGCCGACATGCCCGACCTGATGGGCGGAGTCGACGAAGTTCTGAGCCGCGGTTACGTCGACGAAGAAAACCTTTTCGTCTACGGTTGCTCCGGGGGCGGGATCCTGACCTCCTACATCGTCGGAAACACCGACCGCTTCACGGCCGCTTCGGCCAACTGCCCCATCGTCAACTGGATCTCGGCCATGGGGACGTCGGACGCCATCGGCTACGCCCGGACTTTCGAGAAGCCCTTCTGGGAGGACGTCACCGAGTGGATCGACCGCTCTTCGATCTTCTATGTCGAGAACGTCACCACGCCCACCATGTTCCTCACCGGCGAACACGACTTGCGCACCCCCATGACCCAGACCGAGGAGTTCTATCAGGCGCTGCAATACCTGGGTGTCCCCACCGTCATGGTGCGGTTCCAGAAGGAATGGCACGGAACCTCGAGAAATCCCTCCAACTTCCTGCGCACTCAGCTCTACCTGCGCAAATGGTTTGAGAAATGGGGCACTCACGACGACAAGCCCAAGGCGATGGAAGCTCCGGCGCCGGTGACGACGCCGGGGCAGCATTAGCCCGAGAAAACGCGGACGCCAAAGCAGATCGCAGAGCGCCACCAGCTAACTGGGAGCTGACTCGGAGGCCGATCTCCGTGACCTCGGCGTTCGAAAACGCCTCCTGGAGGATCGCGGTATTGGCAGGGCCCAAGGTGCAGCTGGATTGGTCTTCGTTCTCACGAACCTGTTGTCCAACGCGCGGAATACAGATGAGTCGAGGCGGGCAAGCCTGACAGAGCCGCGTTCGTGAGAACGCGAACAACTGTCGCGTGAATCTGTCTTCGTTCTCACGAACGAAGCCCTGTCAGGGGCGCCGCCGGACGAGTGGTTGAAAATTGAGAAAAGGAAAGCTTTATATGAAACTGCGAGTGTCGTCTCTGCTTCGGAATCTGCTGGGGCTCACGGTTCTGATTCCGACAACAATGTCCCTGAGCGCCCAGCCGGCCCCCTGGACCGATCTCGACTCCGAAGCACGTTCGCGGATCGAGAGCTTTGCCGACGACTACAAGGTCTTCATGCACCGGGCCCGGACCGAGCTGTCTTTTGTCAGTGAGACGGTGAACCTGGCCCGGCGAGCCGGATTCGAAGAACTCCGCGAGGACTCCAGTCTGGGGGTCGGTTCGCGCTTCTACGACGTCAACCGCGACCGCGCCTTGACGCTGATCGTGATCGGCGAGAACGACTTGAGGGTGGGGTTCCACGTAGTCGGGGCGCACATCGACTCCCCTCGGCTGGAACTCAAGGCCCGTCCTCTCTACGAGAAAGAAGGCTTCGCACTCTTCCAGACCAATTACCACGGGGGCTTGCTCAACTATCAATGGACCAATATCCCCTTGGCCTTGATGGGCCGCGTAGACAAGAAGGACGGCTCGGTCGTCGAGATCAGCGTCGGTCTCGAGCCGGATCAACCGGTGTTCATCGTCCCCGCGCTTTCGCCCCACGTCGACGCTCAGCTGCGCGACCGCCGCAACCGCGAGGTGGTCCGCGCCGAAGAGCTCGACCCTCTGGCGGGACACATACCTCGGTCCGCCGAAGAGAGCGTCAAAGAGGCAGTCGAGGCTCATCTCAAATCGGAGTACGGCATCGAAGTCGACGATCTGGTCTCCGCCGAGCTGGCCCTGGTTCCGGCGATGCCGCCTCGCGATGTCGGCTTCGATCGGGGCCTTATGGCGGTCTACGGCCAAGACGACCGGCTTTCCGGCTATGCCGCGGTTCGCGCCATACTCGAAGTCGAGAAGCCCTCTTACACCGCCATCGCCTATCTGGTGGACAACGAAGAAGTCGGCAACGTCAACAACACCGGGGCCGATTCGAGCTACCTGGTCGATCTCATGGGACGGCTGCTGTTCACGAGAATGGGAGACGAATACCGCGACCATTGGCTCAGGCGGGCCTTGCGGGCAACGCGAGTCATCTCCTCGGACGTCAACCCCGGAATCCACCCCACTTGGCCCTCGGCATGGGAGCATGGCAACGCTCCGCGCTTGGGGCACGGTGTCAACTTCAAGATGTACGGGCGGGGCTTCAACGCCAATTCCGAATACACGGCAGCGATCCGCAGGATCCTCGATCAAGCGCAGGTGCCCTGGCAGATCGCCACCTACAAGGTCGGGGTCGGCGGGGGTGGCACGATCGGCAGGACGCTCTCGGACGACAACATGGAAGTCATCGATTTCGGCGTCCCCGTGCTCTCCATCCACACGCCCTATTCGGTCAGCTCCAAGCTCGACGTCTACAATCTTTTCCGTGCCATGCGGGCGTTTTTCCGAGATGATCGAGGAGAAAGCCGACAGTGAAGCGGGATCCCGGATTGACTTGTGACTCGTTGAACGGTTCCGCGCAGCACGCGGTGAAGGCCATCTGTTTCGGCAGGTTCGGTGAGCAGTCTGCGGTTGCTCGCCGGAAAGATGGGATTTGGAGATCCCCGACTGCGGTTGATTGGTTCACCGGCTTCACCTCTCCAAGCAAGAACTGAGCGAGGCTTCGTCGACTCGAGGCCTCCAGCAATAGGTCAGGAATCCTCGGTTTTGGCGGAATAAGTCGAGTCCGAAACCGCTTCCAGCCACTCTGTTCGGGCTTTGATATTGATAGCTAAGTGACTCATCGGACCCTCCTCCGTCGCACCGTGCCAATGCTTTTCCCCGGGAGAAATCACGACCAGATCGCCGGCCCCGGCCTGACGGGTGCCGGAGCCCTCCGACTGAAGCCGGCACCGTCCAGTGAGAATCACAAGTAGCTGCGGACCGGTGTGACGGTGCCAGCGGGTCCGGGCGCGCGGCTCAAACTCGACCCGGTAAGCTTTGAATCCGGGTTCGAGGTCAACCGATACCACTCGCTGGGCTCGGGCAGACCCGGTGAAGGTCGCGGCATCCGCCAGGGGGAGGTTCTCTTTGCTCGCAGGGAAGATCTCCATGGCTGCTATTGTGCGCCCGCCAACGGTCAAAGCCAATATCCCGCCGAGGCAGAGATGGCGGTGGTGGAACCTGAACGACTGAGCGATGGCTGGCGATGGCCAGGCCGGTCAGGGGTTGCAAGAGAATGGTGTGGTCCGAAAGAGCGGTTTCAGCGCCTGGGATTCCGCCAGCTGGACGTCAGGGGGATGAACTCCCTCCAGCTGCTTCTGCTCCCCAAGCTGCCACCAGGGTCCTTTGCCGTGACGCGCCATTGGTAGGATTCTCCGACCTTGAATTCGAGCTCGGGCGCTAATGATGTCGCAGTGGTCGATTCCTCGTAGAGTGACGACGTCGACTTCTGTCGCAACTCCAAAACATATGCGCTGGCGCCGTCCACTGCCCCCCATTCGAACCGGATCGAGGAAGGTGAAACGCTGCCCGAGGGGGCGATCGGTTCTGGCGCCGGGAGTGGATCTTCGCTGATGGGTGCGACGCAGGCGGCGCGGGCCAGGGTAAGATCAACCAAGCGCTCGCTGCAGTCGGAGAAGGATTGAGCTTGCGGGGTGAGAATGGGCCACATGATCCAGCCCGGTTTCGTCCTTAAACAGTAGCCGATCCCGTCATGTCGTGCCCCGAGACCATGGGCCAGCTCGTGGGCCGTGGCCACCAGCCGCGCACCTCCGCCCGTCAAATCCTGTGTTAAGCCGACAGCGTAAGAGGACTTGCAGACCGAACCCATCCAGGAAATCCCCAGCGTTTCGCCGTCCAGTTCGCGGGCAGTGAAGAGATGCGTTAAATCTGCGCCTCCGGCGACGTTACGGGAGGCCATCTGCTTCAGCAGTTGCTGTGCATCCGTGATTCCTGTGACGGGATCTTCCGAGCTCGTCGTCGAGACACGAGTTTCCGAAATCCGGAAGGTCACACCCATTTCTTTCTCGAAGATTCCATTTGCCTGGTGCACCACTCCCTGTACGCGTTGCACGCTCTCCCAGCCGTGACGCCGAAAGTAGTGATGATCGACGAGGAGCCGCAGTTCCACCTCGAGAAGGCCGTCGGCATTGAGACTTCCTTGCTCCGCAGATTGCGCCAATTGGAGATTTTCGGGCAACAGAGAGGTCGGAACGGTCTCACCGACTGGGTCCAACTCGTCCGCGCCGCAGCTGGACGATTTCCAGAAGGGCTCCAATTCGTCCAAGCGGTACGCCAGCGTGTGCTCCTCCGGCAGATTGGGTAGGTAACGCCGGGCGGGCTCGAGGAAGAGAACTCCTTCCTGGCTGACCACAACACCCTCGAGTCCCGATCTGTGGCTGATCAAACGGACGATCGAATCTTCTTCGCCGCGAATCACCCCGGAATAGGTCAGCGTCTCGCTGGGCTCTCGGTACTCGACTCCGCCCGCCGCCAACCAGACGACTTCCGAACCAGGCTGTACGAGCTCACCGGGCCGCAGATCGAGTTCCAAGCGTTTTCCAAAAGCTATGAGTGTTGCTCCGATCGCGCTCGACTCGGACTCTGCATCCTGATGCGATTCCGATGGCAGGATCTCTACGATCTCAAACTCGGCAGTCGGAAGCACCCCTTGGCGAACTCTGTGGGGTGCAGCGAAAATGGGCGCCACCACAAGAGCAAGAAGTCCCGCAGTTGTACATGTTCTAATTCGTCTCAGCTTCCAGCCTTCCCAGATCATCGGCGAGATTATCGGCACCTTCGGGGAGAGGCTTTAGTGACCTTGATCACGACCGATCTTCTTAACGATCGAACAGTGATCTTGATCACCTGAACAACTGGGGAAAAGAAATTTTTTGGGCGCCTTCGGATTCTTCATGGAGTCGAAACCGACAGCCTGGACTGCCTCACTTCGGGTATTCGGTTCACTCGCCGAGGATGGTTGCGAACAAGGCTGGCTCAGGCTGCCTGGGTAGGGAAACGGGTTAGTGCGAGAAAGGGAGTTGGGCAACTGCCTTGCCACGATGAGCGTCGCCGATAATTCCGAGTCGGCTGGCAATTGGCATTCCGAAAGCACCCTTTTCGAACTCAATCGGTTAGGTGACGGACACGTGACTGTGAGACGCTTTCATCGCAATAAGGTTGGCCGATCGATTTAGATTCTTGTCAGCCGTCGACCCGAAATTGAATACTGGGCTGAGTGACATTCATCTTCTATTTTTCTGAGGGATGCCCATGAGCTGAACAGCTTCAAGCCGAAAACAGAGGCGGATTGAGCGAATCAGATTCACACGGGCAAATAGGAAAAGTTTTACACACATTGGGT
The DNA here is from genome assembly GCA_041578355.1 of Acidobacteriota bacterium. Lineage (GTDB taxonomy): Bacteria > Acidobacteriota > UBA6911 > RPQK01 > JANQFM01 > JBFGHF01. The sequence continues at coordinate 2,907 of JBFGHF010000099.1, read as the reverse complement.
AAAACAGGAAGAATTTCGCATTCTCCGATATTTGCAGTCGTGGCCGGCCCTACCCCGGTGACAACACCTGAGCAAAAGCGATCCAGACCACCCCGGTTTCCTTTTCGGAAAGCTGGCAGGGAAGCTGTCCGGTCTCTCAAGACCCGGCACTGAAGTTGCTTAAGATGTGACCGGAGTCACATTTTTGTTGTTTTAGAAGCTCCTCCCTGTTAGGCTTAGGTCATACACGGGTGGGAACGGCAGGGTCTCCGTTGTTGCCCGAAACGCATAGGCTGGGGAGAATTTCAGCGGGGGAAAATAAATTTTCTCGGTCTAAATCCCTGTCGCATTCGGGAGAGGCTTGTCATCATGATGTCATTGCGCAAATTTGCCGTCTGGGTTGTGTTTTTCGTGCTAGGCGCTGGAAGCCACGTCTTGGGGCAGAAAGCGCCGCGTGACCGTCCCGTCTTCGGAGACGCCAGTTTTCTTGGTCTTGCGGTAACTCCCACCCAAAAGGGAATTTTCGCCGCGTTCTCGGCCGCGACCTGTGTGCAAACTCCCTGCTCGTCGGGAGAGCTCGACACGGCCTTGTCTATCAGCAACACTCTGGCGGGGCCCCCTCCAGTGCAAGTCGTCTTCGATCTCTTCTTCGAAGACCTGGAAGGGACGATCGAGGTGTACATTTGGGACACCTACGGTCACATGCTTTTCTACGAGACCGGTCCAGGTTCACCCGGCGTCGGCTTGGTCCAGGAGCCCGACAGGGAGGGATTCCTCTCTCCTGGCGGGACTTGGCGCGTCTTGTTGAGCCAGATCCTGACCGAGGTCGATTACACCCAGCACGAAATCGATTTTGACCATGTTGAGGGAGTGTATGCAGGCTATATATGGGTCGTCGCCAATTTCGACGGCGTTCAGGGGACCACGAACCTCACTGATTTTGCAACCTTTACACAGTCCCTCGTAATGCAGCCCGATTTGGGGGGTGTCTTTTTTGATTTTTCCGCGGATGCGGGGGTTCCCCTGATACCGCCTGAGGAACCGGAGCCTTAGATTCGTAGCCTGGATGGGTCGGATGACGCATCCGGCTGAGCCGAGTGACCCATGACGATGTGTTCAAAACGCACCGCAACGTTCACGATAGCCATCGTGGTGCTTTGCTCTCTTGCTGCACTTGGAGCTTCTGGAGAGCTGCACACAGCCGTCGAAGAATACTGGCATTTGATCGCGCAGGGTGATCTCAATGGTGCGCTGGAATACGTGGCCTCACAATCTCGAAACGCTTTTATCAGGAAGGCGAAGCCGCAGGTTCGTTCCTGGAGAATCGATGAGATCCTGCCTGTCGAGGAAGGACGTTCGGAGGTCTCGGTGGCTGTCGAAGCCGTTTTGCCGGGCCAAGGATTGGGAGAATGGACCATTCGCGAGAGCTGGATTGTCGAAGAGGGTCGATGGAAGGTCTTGGTCGGCGATGCCTCGACACGATGGAGATCGGTCTGGGAAGGCGCCGAGGTGAAAACGCACCCGGGTATTCTGGACGTCCTGCCGACCCGGCTTCGAATCCACTTCATCAGCTCAAGCCAGGCATCGACCCTGCTGATCCGAAACGGCCTGGATGAAGAGGTGAGCGTGGTCGATGTCAAGCTCGACGGCAGCCGCTTCAAGGTCGATTCGAAACCGTCGGTGATCGCCGCTGGGAAAGCCGACGCTGTTGTCGTGCTTTACACGGGTCAAGAATTCGCCAAAAACCAGGAGAGCAAGATCGGCATCGTTCTTGGAACGACTGCCGGCACGCGGAACTTTTCCGTGCCCGTAACATACAACTACATCAGTCGAGGGACCCGCGCTCTTCTGGGTCTCACCAAAAAAGAGGCCGAGAAGTTGACCAGGGAAGCGGCGCTTTCCCTTCGGCCCGCGCTACAGATAGAAAGAGATTCGGGAAGCACCGGAACGCTTGAGTTGCCCAGCACCAAGAAGCCAACGGAGAAGAAACCCCAATCCCGATTCATGCAATAGATCACAGGAAACTTAAGGAATGAAGAACTACTTGCGCATTCTCTCGATTCTCGCGGTCGTGTTCGTCACCATCCCGTTTGCCGGGGCCCAGATTGGCAACAACCAGAGTGTCCAGGGAACGTTGACCATCCTCGACGTCGAGGGGGGCGAAGGCCTATTGATCGTCAGGGGTCTCACCTTTGGCCGATTTCCGATCATCATGCTGGGGGGGGGCGAGCTGGAGATCCTCGATCGCGCCGACTGCTTTCCTCCTTTCGAGCGTCCTGATGGAAGTGTCATCGCCGAATGTGAAGAACTCCTGGCAGTCGTCCCGATCCCTTTGCCTCTCGTTTTTCCCGAGGGCCAGGACACCTTGTCGGTGATTCTCACCGTCGCCACTGGACCCTTGCAGTTCTGGCCCCGACCGCAAACTGAGAGTGTGGATGTGTTCGTCGACCGCGACGGCACTATCGGGCGGGTCAGCGGAGCGGACGGAGCCCAAGGGCCGACCGGTCCGGAAGGGGTCGAAGGACCTGAGGGGCCGCAAGGCCCGGAGGGACCTACCGGAGCTACCGGAGCCACAGGCGCAACCGGAGCTACGGGAGCCACCGGAGCTACGGGAGCCATCGGAGCCACCGGAGCCACCGGCGCTACGGGAGCCACGGGAGCCACGGGTGCCACCGGAGCCACAGGTGCGACGGGCGCCACGGGAGCCACGGGTGCCACCGGAGCCACGGGCGCCACGGGAGCAACAGGTGCCACCGGAGCCACGGGTGCCAGCGGAGCCACGGGAGCAACAGGCGCCACGGGAGCAACAGGTGCCACGGGAGCCACGGGCGCCACGGGAGCAACAGGTGCCACCGGAGCAACAGGTGCCACCGGAGCCACAGGTGCTACGGGAGCCACGGGAGCCACGGGAGCCACCGGAGCCACGGG
>JBFGHF010000098.1:0-9697 GCA_041578355.1 Acidobacteriota bacterium | reverse complement strand
CGGTCGTCGCGGTGCGACCAGTTGATGACATGGTCGTCGATGAGGTCCGAATTGGGCACCAGAACCGTGATGTTATCGTTGGTGACGATCCTCGTGGTGCGGAAATCGATCGACTCGACGCGTCCCCGGATGTCCTCCTCGGTGGTCACATAGTCGTTGACTTTGATGGGCCGCTCCAGCAGCAGGACCAAGCCTGAAATGAAATCGGCGGCCACGTCCTGCAATCCGAATCCGATACCGATGCCCAAGGTGCCGGCCAGGACCGTCAATGCGGTCATGTCGATTCCCACGATCTCGAGAGCGAGCATAAAACCGACCACGTACACCAGGTACTGAACCAGTCTGGCCAACGTGTAGCGAGGCCCGGTTTCCAGCTGGGTCAGTCGCTTATTGATGATGCGCTTGACAATGCCTCCCGCCAAGACGGTGATGGCCACCACGACCACCAGTGTCAGGATTACGAAGGGCGTCACCGGCTGTTCCGATAGAGTGAAGAGTTCATAATTCAAAATGTTCTTAGCGTCGATCATCCATTCCTGCATCTGCTCAACTCCTGTTTCTGGTCTGCGGGTTTCCCCTGAAGCGCCTTGATTTTTCTTGCATCAATTTTCAGGGTATTTACAGCAACCGCAGTGCCAATCTTGAATTTTCTTGTTCTGCAGGGATTTGCGGTGGATTGGGTCTTTCGAGGCAGGGCACTACCTAGGGAAAACTTCCCTGGTTTTCCGGCAAGCTTTCAAGTCCTGCCCCGGTCTACGAAAAGCACGTGCTTCGAGTACACTTTCGAGGCGGGGACGACGACTCATGTTCAAATGGCTGAAACGGTTTCGACGGCAACCCGAGCGAGTGAGTTTCGACGAGCAGCGGATCGTCCGCACCCTTCCCAGCGGGAAAGAGGAGTCCCTTCAGTGGTCGGATTTGGCCGAGATCACGATCTTCACCACCGACGAGGGTCCCTGGGCGGAGGATGTCTACTGGCTCTTCATGGCGGCCGACGGCGCCACCGGCTGCGCCGTCGGTGGCTCGGCCGAGGGTTTCGACCGACTCTTGAAACGACTCCAGGAACTGCCCGGATTCGACAACGACAGTGTGATTCTGGCCATGGGCTCGACAAGCAACGATCGCTTCCCCGTCTGGCGGCGGACGGAGGTGGATCGCCCGCACGAGTAAGTGTTTCATTCTCTGCGACGTAACGACGACCCGGGGCGGATCGCTGGTTCTTAACTGAGCCGCGCGCGCCAGCAAGCGGCGCGAAAGCTGGGCGGCCCTCCCTGGCAAACACCCGGCCGAACCGACGCTGTCGATGCCGGGCGTTGCTGCGGCGACATCCGGCGCCGATTCTCCAAGCGGCGCTGTTTGGACCGTTACTCCGGAGTGCCGCTTACTCACGCGCCAGGAAGGGGATGGCGATCGCGCTGCCGATGAGAATTGTCACATCCACCCACACCGTTCGACCTCGGCGACAATCAAACCACAATGCGAGGGGACAAACAATCCCGCCGGCAGGACGGAAGACGGGGAGACCGAAGACGGGAGTCTGACGACGGAGGACGTGCGCGTCCCGCCTGTGATATTCTTTCGAATCAAATGACGAGAGGTGTGAACGTGACGGATATCCTGAGAGTCCCGATGCGGCACTCTGCCGACTGCACACTCCGCCTCGAACACGCCCACGCTCACCATCCGTCCCATTGCTGAAAGCGCCACCCGGGCGCAGACCTCCAACCGAAATGAACCCCATCGAGCAATAGTGCTATGAGCCGTAAAATCAGGGGAGCCAGCGACGTACTCAGCGAAGACTACCGGGCCAACCAGGAGATCCTGGCAGCCCTTTTCGAAGTCTTCGACTGCTACGGATACTGTGCGGTGGACGTCCCCGTTTTGGAACAAACGGAGCTGTACCTGCGCAAGGGCGGCGAAGAGATGTTGCCCTCTCTGTACGACTTCTCGTTCGGGAATCGACGCCTTTGCCTGAGGCCCGAATTGACCGCCTCGGTCGTACGCCTCTACGTCGACAATCTGCAGCACAAGCACAAGCCGGCGCGGCTCTGTTTCAGCGGACCGGTTTTCCGATACGAAAGGCCCCAGAAAGACCGCTCTCGCCAATTCACACAAGTGGGTGTGGAGATGCTCGGTGTCAAGGGAGTGATGGCGGACGCCGAAGTGATCGGCCTGGCCTGTGCGGGATTGGAACGAGTCGGAATCTCCGACTATCAGGCCGTGATCGGGCATATCGGCATCTTGAATCAGTTTTTGAACGAGCTGAAGCTGGACGGCCGATTGCAGAGAATGCTCCTTGCGCAACTGGAGTCGGTGCGCCGCGAGGGAATAGAAGTTTCCAGAACCATCCTGGAGAAGGCCTACCCGGAATTGAGGGAGGCCCTGGAATCGGGGGAGAAGGGGGCGCAGCCTGAAAGCCCGCGGCACGCTGGAATCGCCACCCTGCTGCGGGGGATGGATCGTAAACAGGCTCGTTCCATCATCCTCGACATCGTCGACGAGATGAACCTCGACTTGTCGGGTAACCGGGAGCCGGAAGAGATCGTCGACAGGCTGCTGGGGAAGATCGATCGACAGAACCAAGCTTCGGCGGTGGACCGCGCCATCGGGTTCATGCGGGAGTTGGTTCGTCTCAAAGGTGATCCGGCGCAGATCCTTTCCGAGGCCAAAGACCTGGTTGCCCGCCACGGTCTGGATCCCGGAATCCTGGAGGATTTTCGCCAACTCATCGACGCGCTCGGAAAGTACGGTGTCGCAGAACGGATCACGGTCGATTTGGGAATGAGCCGGGGCCTTCCCTACTACACCGGCATCATCTTCGAGCTCCATCAAAACGAGTCGGGCTCGGGTACACAACTCTGCGGCGGGGGCAGATACGATGGTTTGATCACCACGCTGGGCGGCAAAGGGGAGAGCGGCGCCGCAGGATTCGCCTACGGTCTGGAAAGGCTGCGGTCGGCTCGTCAGGCCGACCCCGCAAATCCGCCCCCGGTCCCGGCTGTCGCCGACGTCCTGTTGGCAGCCGTGACGCCGCAGGAAGAGCTTTACGCGGTTGAGGCCGCGTCGTTGCTGAGGCGCCGCGGTGTCCGCACCGAGTTGGACGTTCGCCGCAGGAGCGTGGCTAGAAATCTGCAACACGCCCTCAAGCACAACTTTCCTTTTCTTGCGATCGTGGGCTCGGAGGAGCTTGCCGCTTCCACGGTCTTCTTAAAGCACCTCAAATCGGAGCAAACCTGGAAGGTGCCGGCCAACCGGGCAGCCGAAATCGTCCGTGCCAAGGAGCCGGAAAAATGGACCAGCCGGAAGATTCCTTCCTGACTCTCGGTCTGCCCAGCAAGGGCCAGCTCGAAACGCCCACCCTCGCTTTTTTGGAGGGCTGCGGACTCCGGGTGTCGAGGCCCAATCTGCGTCAATACGTCGCCTCCATCCCGGCCCTGCCGGGAATCAGAGTCCTTTTTCAGCGCACCGCCGACATCTTCCGCAAGATCGACGAAGGAGCCATCGACGTCGGGATCACGGGGTTCGATATGTATTGCGAGAAGCATGAACCACATGACGACTCGAGGGTTTTGGTCAAAGGACTGGGCTACGGCGGCTGCGAACTGGTGTTGGCGGTCCCCGAAAGTTGGATCGACGTGGCCTCGGTCGCCGATGTCGCCGATCTCGCCACGCTCTACAAAGACAAGCGCCGTGACCTCAGAATCTCAACCAAGTACCCCCAGTTGACACGAAAATGGCTCCACGAAAAGGGGATCTTCCATTTCACGATCGTCGACGCCGAGGGCGCGCATGAGGCCGCTCCGGCGATGGGCTACGCCGAAATGATCGTCGACGTCGTCTCCTCGGGCACCACTCTGAAGGAAAACCGGCTGAAGAGAATTCGCGGAGATACGCTCCTGCATTCCGAAGCTTGCCTGCTCGGAAACAAGTCCACTTTGGGCTCCGACAGCGGCAAGCTGGCCACGCTCCGGCTCTTTTTGGAACGCCTCGAGGCCCACCTTCGAGCCCGGAACTATTTCTCACTTTCGGCCAACATCTCGGCAGAGTCGCCCGAGGCGCTCGGGGCTGAGTTCCAACGGAAGCTCCATTTCACATCCCTGCGCGGTCCCACGATCAGCAAAGTTTTCTCCAAACACCCCGGCGACGCCAATTGGCTGTCACTCTCGGTAGTCGTCAGAGAGCAGGATCTGATGCGGGCCGTCGACAACCTGCGAAAGGTCGGGGCCAAGGAAATCACGGTGTCCAATCCGATTTACATCTTCGATTCCGAGTCCTCCTACTTCGAGGGGTTCCTGAAAATGTCTCGAAAAAACCAGAAAGCGAGGTAGTGGGTGCGCCTCCTCCTTGACGCCACGACAAGCTTCAACTGCGTCTTGCCTGAATCAAGAAGTGGCTACCCTGACAGAACTTCGTTCGTGAGAACGAAGACAAACTCCAACTACCATTCTGTCCGCGTTCTCGCGGGCGTGTTGCCCAAATCGAATGAAGCGCCATCCGGGCCGGAACAAGCTTGATGGGCGGTCGCCGTCTCCCGTCCCGGCCGGGACGGGCTGAAAATAGCCCAGGACTTCATTCCTGGGTCGATTCGATGTCCGCGGCGCGACCGGGAGTCCCGGAAGGACGGCTGAATCAAATCCGAAATTCCATCGCGTCCCTCGGGGACGCAGGAGGGGTCGGGGGCGTGCCTTTGACCCAGGACTGAAGCCCTGGGCTATTTTCACACCGCCCCTCAGGGGTCCTCGGCTTGGCGACACCGCGGGCTCCTACCTCCCCACCGCAGCCGCAAACGCTTCCAGCGTCTTCGAAGCAAGTCCTTGAATGAAGAACTCGGCCCTGCCCGTCAGGTGCGTCGGTTCGAGATTGAATTCCACGATCGTGCCGCCCCCCGCTTGCACTGCCGCCGGGAAACCCGCAACGGGATAGACCTCCGCTGAAGTGCCAATCACCAGCAGCAAATCGCAGCGAGCCAGAAACTCCTGGGCGTCGTCGAGTTGATGTGGAATCTCCCCGAAGAGCACGACATTGGGCTTGAACGGGAATCGGCAGGCCCCGCAGGAGGGGACGTGGGCATCGTCGAAATGCTCGGGCCGGACAGGCTCGAGCTTGCCGCAACGCAGACAGTGCAGGTTGCGGTGTTCTCCGTGGACTTCGTAGAGCTCGCGACTGCCGGCTTTCTGATGCAGCCCGTCGATGTTCTGCGTGACGATCCCCTTCAGACCCGCTTCTCGTTCCAGTCGGGCCAAAGCATGGTGGGCTGCATTGGGCTCTTTGCCCTGCAGCTCGAGACCCAGTGCCCGGAACATCCTCCACGACTTTTCCGGATGGCGAAGAAAACCATCCAGCGTCGCGTATTCCGTGGGATCGAAGCGGCTCCAGAGTCCGCTGGCGCTGCGGAAGTCGGGAATTCCCGACTCGACGGAGATCCCGGCGCCTGTCAGCGCGGCGGGACATCGGGCGCTGCGATAAGCTTCAGCGGCCTCCAGAAGGAGCAACTCGTTCATCGATTCCTACCTCTCACCGCAGGTGGCGACCCTTCAGAGCTTCGTTCGTGAGAACGTGTTTAGCCGAGAGCGAGAGCGAGCTGACCATTGCGTGGGTAAGCCTATCCAAAGGGCAGTCAACGCCCCCGCATTTTGCGAATCATCTTCAAATTAGCATCACAAGTCTCCAGGTTGCAGGCTCTCGCTCGGCGCTCTCGGTCTCGCTCGGCGCTCTCGGTCTCGCTCCTCGCTCCCGAAAACCAGACTCCGACCACCGGGGAGACGCTAAACACGTACCGCTTCCTCAGAACGAAGACAAAATTCGCGCTGCGTCTTGTCCGCGTTCTCACGAACGCGGCTCTGTCAGCGGGCACTCGCGCCGAATTGCGGGTATCCCGCGATTCGCAACTGAACCTCGTCTCTCCAAGACTTGCTTGAGAAGTTCTCGACGAACCCTCAGGCCTTCCCCGGGTCACGGATCACCAACAGCCGAACCTCGGTCATGTCCTCGATGGCCCAACGGATTCCCTCGCGTCCCAACCCGCTCTCCTTGACTCCGCCGTAAGGCATGTGGTCGACACGCCAGGAGGGAACCTCGCCCACCATGACACCTCCCACTTCGAGCCTGTCCCAGGCTTTCTGCACCTTGTAAAGATCGCGCGTGAAGACCCCCGCCTGCAAACCGAAAGCACTGTCGTTCACTTCGTCCAGGGCAGACTCGAAATCGGAAAATCGGGAGAGCACGGCGACCGGCCCGAAAGCCTCTTTGCAAACCAGTTCCTGATCCCGGGGAACATCTTCGAGAAGGGTTGCGTCCAGGACCGTTCCTCGCCGCCGGCCTCCGCACAGGACGCGACCACCCGCCGCTTTGGCCGAATCGATCCACGACTCAACCCGGCGCGCCTCTTTTTCGGAAATCATGGGTCCGATGAAGGTCTGTTCGTCTTTGGGGTCGCCCGACTTCAGCTCCTCCGTCGCCTCCACAAGAAGATCCCGAAAACGCGAGTAGACGCTTTCATGAACGATGATCCGCTGCACACCGATGCAACTTTGGCCCGACTGATAAAAGGCGCCGAAAACAATCCGCTGGACGGCATCCTCGAGATCGGCGTCGTCATCGACGATCACGGCGGCGTTTCCCCCCAACTCCAGAACCACCTTCTTTTTTCCCGCCTTGGCCTTGAGAGCCCAGCCGACTTCGGGCGAGCCGGTGAAGCTGAGCAGCTTCAGCCTCTCATCGGTGGTGAACAGCGCAGCGCCGTCTCGGGAACAGGGCAGAATTGAAAACGCACCCTCGGGAAGATCGGTCTCGGCCAGAACCTCGCCGATGATCAGCGCACCCACCGGAGTCAAGCTGGCCGGCTTGAGCACGAAAGGGCAGCCCGCAGCGATGGCGGGCGCCACTTTGTGGGCAGCCAGATTGAGCGGGAAATTGAAGGGGCTGATGAAAGAACAAGCCCCGATCGGGACTCGTTTCCACATTCCGGAGTATCCCTTGGCGCGGGCGCTGATATCGAGCGGCATCACCTCGCCGCAGATTCGTGTCGACTCTTCGGCAGCCACGCTGAAAGTGTCGATCAGACGCGTCACTTCACCCCGGGAATCCCGGATCGGCTTACCGGCCTCGACGCAGAGGGCTTCGGCCAGCTCTTCCGATCGCTCGCGAAAACGGTCGACGCAGTGCCGCAGCACCGCTTTCCGCTCGTAGGCGGCCATCTCCCGCATGGCACCCACGGCCCGGTGGGCCGCTCCGATGGCGCGGTCGATGGCAGCTTCGTCAGCCACAGCCACAAGCGTCGCCAGCTCCCCCGTGTACTTGTCGAGTACCTCAAGGTCGTGATTGGGTGATTCGGGTTCGCCGCCGAGATAGTAGGGGTATCGGTCTTTGAGCATTGTAGGTTTGTGGGTTTGTGGGTTTGTAGGCTATGGGGTGCATGCGTCGGTCGTAATCGTAGTCGGAATCGTATTCGTAATCGACCAAAGTCTGCAGCGAACGCCCGAAGCGCCCAGGTTGCCGGAGCGCTGGCAGGATGCCCGCGCCACACGGACCCACAGACCAATAGACCCACCTTCCCCCAATCTGATACCCTTCCCGTCCAGGTTGAAATTGATTTTCATTTTCATTTTGTTCCTGGCCGCATGCGGCGAGCCTGCGCGTGAAGTCAATCTCTACACTCACCGGCACTACCCGACCGACCAGCAACTTTTTGACGCCTTTACCGAGGAAACAGGCATCCAGATCAACGTCGTCCAGGCGGGTGCCGACGAACTCATCAAACGGCTCGAGATCGAAGGCGAAAACTCGCCCGCCGACGTGCTGGTCACGGTGGACGCGGGTCGCCTGGTCCGGGCACGCGACCTGGGACTGCTCCAGCCTGCTTCCTCGCCGACTCTTCAAGCCGCAGTGCCGGAGCATTTGCGCGACCCCGAAGGATTCTGGTACGGCTTGACGCGGCGCGCCCGCATTATCGTCTATTCCAAGGAAAAGGTGGATCCGTCCGCACTTTCAACCTATGAACAGCTCAGCGCCCCCGTCTGGGAAGGGAAGATCCTGATCCGTTCCTCGGCCAACATCTACAATCAATCCCTGATGGCCTCGATCATCGCGGCCAACGGCGAGGAGCAGGCCCTGCAGTGGGCGCTGGGCGTGGTCAACAACATGGCCCGTGAACCGAAAGGCAACGACCGCGACCAGGTCAAAGCCATCGCCGCGGGCAACGGGGATATTGCCATCGTCAACACCTATTACTTGGGACTTTTGCTCAATTCCGACAACCCCGAGGAGCGCAAAGTCGCCCAGCAGGTGGGTGTGTTCTTCCCCAATCAGGAAGGACGCGGCGCCCACGTCAATATCAGCGGTGCGGGGGTCACGGCCCACGCCAAGAATCGTGAGAATGCCCTGGCTCTGCTGGAGTTCCTGGTGCGCGCCGATTCGCAGCGGCTTTTCGCCGAAGCCAATTACGAATACTCGGTCCGCGAGGACGTCGAGCCCTCGGAATTGCTGGCTTCCTGGGGTTCCTTCAAGGCCGATCCGGTGCCTCTCTCGCGCCTGGGAGAACTCAACGCGCAGGCCGTGCGCGTCTTCGATCAAGCGGGGTGGAGATGACGGCACGGATGGGGATTCATCGCGGAGGGCGCTGAGGCGCGCAGAGGAACGCTTCTCCGCGGGACTCGGCCGCGCCTGAAAGAACTTTGCCTTACCAAAGCAATCCGCTGCGAAGCCCCTGGGTGATCTCGAGCGTCTTCCTGGCGGGTTTACTCCTGGCTCCGCTTTTCATCGTTTTCGCCGGGCTCCTCCTACCGGCGGGCGAACACTGGGGACACGTCGCCTCCAACCTGCTCCCGCGCTACCTGGTCGACTCCCTGCTGCTGTGTGCGGGGACAGGATTGCTGGCCCTGGTTTTCGGCACCTCGACGGCTTGGCTGGTGAGCTTCTACGACTTCCCCGGCCGGCGCTTCCTGGAATGGGCGCTGGTGCTTCCGCTGGCCGTCCCCGCCTACATCGGGGCTTTCGCCTACGCCGGGCTCTTCGACTACACCGGTCCTGTCGAATCCTGGCTGCGTCGCATTTTCGGAGGTTCGGGAGCCTATCTTCCCTTCGAAATCCAGTCGCTGCCGGGCTTGATCCTGGTCATGGCCTCGGTACTCTATCCCTACGTCTATCTCACCACCCGGGGGGCGCTGGTTCAGCAATCGGCGCGCCTCATCGAGGCGGCTCAACTGATGGGACTCTCGCCGCTGCAGGTCTTCGCCCGGGTCGCCTTGCCGCTGGCCCGCCCGGCCATGATGGGCGGACTCGCCTTGGTGCTGATGGAGACCCTCAACGATTACGGAGCCGTCCACTATTACGGCGTCGACACTCTGACAATCGGAATCTTCCGCTCCTGGTTTTCGCTGGGAGATTTGGATGCTGCCATCCGACTGGCTTCGATCCTGATGGGCATCGCCTTGTTGATCCTCGTCCTGGAACACAAGCAACGCGGCGCCGCCCGCTTCGAGTCGCTGGCCGCCGACGCTCCCCACAGGCGGCGCGAACCGGACCGGGGGCGCTGGGCCGCCACCGCCGTTTGCCTGATCCCGTTCAGTCTGGGCTTCGGTCTCCCTTCTCTTCAACTCTTGATCTGGACCGCCCAGACCGGGGGTGGATTCGGCTTCGGCCTGACCCCGCTGATCTTCAACAGTTTTCTCCTGGCGGCGGCGGCCGCCCTGCTGGCGGT
>JBFGHF010000097.1:0-9731 GCA_041578355.1 Acidobacteriota bacterium | reverse complement strand
GCTTCGTTGATCTCGATGATGTCGATGTCGTCGAGCGCCAGCCCCGCTCGGGATAAGACTTTTCGGGTGGCGCCGACCGGTCCGATCCCCATGATTCGCGGCTCGACGCCCACCACCGCGGAGGTGAGGATGCGGGCCCGCGGCCGCATTCCGTGAGTGGCCGCGGCTTGCTCGGATGCCAGAAGCAGTGCGCAGGCTCCGTCGTTGAGCCCCGAGGAATTGCCGGCCGTGACGCTTCCCCGTCCGTCGGTCCGGAAGACGGGGCGCAGGCCGGCCAACTTCTCCAGGCTGGAGTCGGGCCGGATGAACTCGTCCGTCTCGAAGCGAGCCGGATCCTTCTTCGGCTGAGGGATGGAAACGGGCTGAATCTCGCGCGCCAAGCGACCCCGCCAGGTGGCCTCCGCGGCCTTACGCTGGGAAGCCAGAGCGAAACGGTCCTGACGTTCCCTCGAGACATGGTAGGCCTCGGCCAGGTTCTCGGCGGTGCAGCCCATGGCCTCGGTGCCGTAGGCGTCGTGCATGCGCGGATTGACGAATCGCCAGCCCAGACTGGTGTCGTGGATCTCGACGTTGCGCCCGAAAGGCCGATCGGATTTGGAAAGCACAAAAGGCGCCCGGGTCATGTGTTCGACGCCCCCGGCCACGAAGAGGTCTCCCTCGCCCAAGCGGATGGAACGCGAGGCGGACGCCACGGCACCCATCCCCGAAGCGCAAAGCCGGTTGACGGTCTCTCCGGCAACGGACGGAGGAACTCCGGCCAGCAAAGAAGCCATTCGCGCCACGTTGCGGTTGTCTTCTCCGGCTTGATTGGCGCATCCCAGGATGACGTCTTCGATCAAGCCGGGATCGAGCTGAGGGTTCCTTTCCAGGAGAGTTCGGATGGGGAGGGCAGCCAGATCGTCCGCCCGGATGGAGGAGAGGGCGCCTCCCAACTTCCCGATAGGTGTTCTCACCGCGTCGATGATGACTGCGTCGTTCATTGAGAATTATCAAAGAATTGTTGATGGTTGCGAGCCATTCTTTTCAGTAATACATTAGGCCGGTAGCGGTCTTCGCCGTATTCGCTCTGCAGTGTTTTCAGGGAGTCGACGACGTTTGGAAGGCCCAGCTCGTCGGCCCAGGCGAGGAGTCCCTTGGGATAGTTGACGCCCCGGGTCATGGCCAGGTCGATGTCGGATGGCGAAGCCACCTTGTGGAGCACCGCGTCGGCGGCGTCGTTGATCAGCATGACCAGGATTCGCTGCACGATTTGGCCTCCCAGGTCCGGGTCGCGTTGCGGTTCCGGGGTCTCGGCGCCCGGAGTGTAATCGTAATAACCGCGTCCGCTCTTGCGTCCCAGAAGACCGGCCTCGACCATGCGCCGCTGAACGCTTGACGGTCGGAAGCGGGGGTCGTAGTAGAAGGCCTCGAAGACTCTTTCAGAGACGGCGTAGTTTACATCCAGACCGATCAGGTCCATCAGTTCGAAAGGACCCATCCGAAAACCGGCCAGTTCTCGCATGGCCCAGTCGATGGTGACGGCGTCGGCCAGGTTTTCTTCGAACATGCGCAGGGCCTCGCCGTAGAAGGGTCGAGCCACCCGGTTGACGACGAATCCCGGAGTGTCCGTTGCCACCACCACGGTTTTCTCCCACGACTCCAAGGTCCGGCGGGCCGATCGGAGTGCCGAGTCCTCGGTGAGCATTCCGGGAACCAGTTCGACCAACTTCATGACCGGGGCGGGATTGAAGAAGTGCATGCCGACAACGCGTTGAGGATGGCGACAGACGGAAGTGATCGAGGTGATGGAAAGCGAGGAGGTGTTGGTGGCCAGCAAGCAGTCGTCCGGGGCGAGCTTTTCCAGCCTTCGGAAGGCCGCTTTCTTCATGCTCAGGTCTTCGATGATGGCCTCGATGACCAGCGCGCACGATTCGAAGCCGTCGAGTCGGGCCGTGATCTGGATGAGATCGAGGATCTCTCGCTTGCGGCCGGGCTCGAGCCTGCCTTTCTCTCGCAATCGGGTCAGGACCCGTTCCAGCTGCTCCCGCGATTTCTTGAGGGCGCGCTTTGAAGTGTCGTAGAGGACGACGGGGTTTCCGTGGGTGGCCGCCAATTGGGCGATTCCCGTACCCATTGTGCCGGCGCCCAGGATGCCGACGGTGGACGGTGTCATCGGGACATGATAGCGGAGTTCGAGGGGGAAGTGACGTCACCGTCCCTGCCATGCGTGGCCTCTGTTCGGAGCGCAGCCTGGAAGGCCGGGCCCCCGTGGCGCAGGCATCCTTGCCTGTGCGTTCGGGAAGAACCGGTCCGGAGCGTAGCCTGAAAGACCGTGCCGCTGTCAGCGGCCCTGGAAATTCGGGGGGCGTTTTTCGAGGAAGGCGCGCACGCCCTCGGCGTAGTCCTCGCTGCGGGACGCAATTCCCTGGAGTTCGGCTTCCAGATCGAGCTGACTGTCGAGGTCGTTTTCGAAGGAGCGGTTGACGGCCCGTTTGATGAGTCCCAGAGCCCGGGTGGGGGCCGCGGCCAGTCGCAAGGCCAGTGCCATGGCGTCGTCCATCAATCGCTCCGGGACGCAGATCTGGTGGACGAGTCCCCACTCGGCGGCTTGAGGTGCACTCAGCTTGTCGCCCAGCATCATCAGAGCCGTGGCTCGGGCCGAGCCCACCAAGCGGGGCAGGAAATAGGTTCCTCCGCTGTCGGGAACAAGGCCGATTTTTGCAAAGGCCTGGAGAAAGGAGGCCTTTTCGGACGCCAGCACAAGATCGCAAGCCAGGGCCAGATTGGCTCCGGCTCCCGCCGCCACGCCGTTGACGGCGCAAACAAATGGCTTCTCAATCGCGCGCACCTGGCGGATGATCGGATTGTAGTGTTGTTTGACGATCTCCTCGACGTCGGCCAAGGGACCCTCTCTGGGGGCCGCCTCGGCAAGGTCCTGACCCGCGCAAAAGGCCCTGCCCGCACCCGTCAACAGAACGGCCCGAATCTGTCCGTCCTGGCCTATTCGAGTCAGCAGCGACTGGAGCCGCAGGGCCATTTCGCGGTTGAAACTGTTGAGTACGTCGGGACGGTTGAGGGTCAGTATGGCGACCGCAGCGGAGCTACCGTAGAAAACGGACTCCTGTTCTTCGCTGCGCTTTGTGCTCGGTTCCCCCTCCTGGGGTTCGAGTAAATTCTTGTTTGGCATGACACCGCCTGCCCTTCGATCTCATCAAACCTGGATGATTGCGTTCTTCTACGGTACTGCAATCGTCGGATTGCAGACAAGTCAGGGACCGCAATCGTCGGGCGTGTTGCTGAAACGAAGCGCGATCTCCGGGCGGAGAACGGGTTCGCGCTTTGGCGCCGAAGGCTTGATCGTCACTGAATTGCCGCCTGGAAGGCGGGGTTCCGGCTTGGTCCGAGCCTCGTCAGTCGGCCATTCGCTTGAATTCTTCGAACGGCTGTCTGCAGGAACGACAGAAATGGAGAGATTTGCACGCCGTCGAACCGAAAAAGCTGCGCAACTCCGTCTCCGAGGAGCCGCAAAACGGACACTGTGTTTGTTCGGAGTCTCCGGGCGTGGGCGGGGCGATCCCGTAGCTGCGGAGCTTTTCGCGGGCCTCGGCCGTCAGCCAGTCGGTCGTCCAGGGTGTGGCATGAACCCGCCGCACCTCCACCTGCTTGATGCCGCGCCCCCGCAGCCGGTCTCCGATCGCCTTTTCGATGGCTTCCATGGCGGGACAGCCGGAATAGGTGGGAGTGATGTCGACGCGGATTTCATCCTCACGGAGATGGATCTCCCTGACGATGCCCATTTCCACGATATTGAGGACTGGAATCTCGGGGTCCGTGACCTCGCTGAGCCATTCCTTCACCTGTTCCTTGCTCGGTTGGCGCGATTTCACCATTCAGCCTCCGGAAAAGAGCGGGCCAGGATCTGCATTTCGGCCAACAGGTGTCCCAGATGTTCGCTGTGGTTTCCCATGGCCCCCCCGGCGACTTGATGGCTCTCGTCGGGGACGGTCAAAGTCGCCTGCGCGAGCAGACCCTTGACGCGCGAGTCCCACTCGGGTCGCAGCTCGCGGCGGTCGGGAACGAAACCGATTGCGATGAGGTGGTGCTCGTGCCGGTCGGTTTGGAAAAGCTCGCCGGTGAAGCGCCAGAGTTCCTGGAGCGCGCCCTGAGCACGCTGGTTGCTTTCCTCGGTGCCGTCTCCCAGCCGGAGCAGCCATTGGCTGCTGTGACGGAGATGGTAGCGGTTCTCCTGATGCGCCTTGGCGGCGATCCCGGCGAGTTCGGCGTCGGGGCAGGAGCGGAGCCGGCCGTAGTGGAGCTCGGCAAACGAGTCGTAGAGGAATTGGCGGACCATGGTGAAGGCAAAGTCTCCCCGGGGTTGCTCGACGAGAAGACAGTTGCGGAACTCGACGGCTTCGCGAAAATAAGCCAGGTCGTCCTCGCTGCGTCCCTCGCCTTCGATTTCGCCCGCCAGCCGCAGCAATGCCGAGGCCTGTCCCAGGCAATCGAGCGCGATGTTGGCCAGCGCGATGTCCTCTTCCAGGATGGGAGCGTGGCCGCACCACTCGGAGAGGCGGTGGCCCAGTATCAGCCGATCGTCCGCCAGTCGCAGCAAGTAGGGAAAGAGCGCCTCGCGATGCCGCCCGGACAAAGTCATTCGTCCAGGTCCTTGAAGTTGCGGTCGACGCGGTAAAAGCTGGGATGACGGTAGGCCTTGTCGTCTGCTGGATCGAAAAAGGGGCCGCGGTCGTCGGGCGAGGTGGCCGAGATGTGGCGCGATTCGACGACCCAGAGGCTGCATACCTTGCCCCGCCGGGCGTAGACGTCGCGCGCGTTCTGCAGTGCGATCTCTGGATCGGGCGCATGGACGCTTCCGGCGTGTACATGGGGTTGGCCGCTGCGCGACTGAACGAATACCTCCCAGAGGGGGGATTCCATGTCGGGTTTTTCGCGGTCCGTAGACATCATGGAAAACTCTACCGCGCTGGACGCCGTTCTTCGCCGGCCAAGCCGATCTACCGCCGGCAAGGCAGATCCGCGAGGGACGTGGGAGTTGAGGCGGCGTCCGCCGGCCGGGCGGCTCGCTTGGCGGCGTAGGCGCGGGCGGCGCGGCGGACCCAGGCGCCCTCACGATGGGCCTTGTTGCACGCATCCATGCGCTCCCGGTTGCAGGGGCCATGGCCGCGCACCACTCGCCAGAACTCCTCCCAATCGACTTCCCCGAAGTCCCAGGCCCCGCGCTCTTCGTTGAAAGCAAGCTGGGGGTCGGGGAGGGTCAGGCCCATCGACTCAGCCTGAGCCGCGATGATGTTGACGAAATGCTGTCGCAACTCGTCGTTGCTTTTGGTTTTGACGCCCCAGCGCATCAGTTCGGGAGTGTTCGGGGAGTCCTTGTCGGGAGGGCCGAACATCATCAGCGTCGGCCACCACCATCGGTTGACGGCATCCTGGGCCATCGCCTTGAGGCGCTCCGACCCCCTGGCCAGGCGCGAGATGATTTCGAATCCCTGTTTGCGATGAAAGCTCTCCTCCTTGCAGATGCGCACCATGGCCCGGGCATAGGGGCCGAAAGAGCATTTGGCCAGCATCGTCTGATTGATGATGGCGGCGCCGTCGACGAACCAACCGATGATGCCGATGTCGGCCCAGGTCAGGGTCGGATAATTGAAAATGCTCGAGTACTTCGCCTTGCCGCTCAGGAGTTGCTCGACCATCTCCCTGCGGCTGATTCCGAGGGTCTCGGCCGCGCTGTACAGATAAAGCCCGTGCCCGGCTTCATCCTGGACCTTGGCCAACAGGGCCATCTTGCGCCTCAAGTTGGGAGCGCGAGTGATCCAGTTTCCTTCGGGAAGCATGCCTACGATCTCGGAATGAGCGTGTTGCGACATCATGCGAATGAGCTGACGCCGATAGCGCTCGGGCATCCGATCCTTGGGCTCGATCTTCTCGCCCTCCTCGATCCGCTTGTGGAATGCGTCCAGTTTCGCCTGTTCTTCCAACGTCATTGCTTATTTGATTGAATCACGAAGGGTGCGGGGGTTCAAGGGGGACAACCCCACGGGGGCGCGCGATTCCCGACGCGCGGCGCGGATCCCCGACCCTCGGCCTTACGCCGCATGGTATCTTGTCAAGAGAATGATGCAGATTCCCCTCGATGCCGCGCTGGTTCAAAAAACGATCCGTGAATGCGAAGTGGCGGAACCGGGCTTGGCCTCGATCCGCGAGTTGGGACGTTTGATCGATCGGCTCGAAAAGGTGAGCGGTGTCGACTTCATTCGCATGGAGATGGGTGTTCCCGGGCTTCCTGCCTCTCCCCACGGCGTTCGGGCCGAGATCGAGGCCTTGCGGGCGGGGGTGGCCAACGCCTATCCCAAGATCGAAGGCATCCCGGAACTGAAAGAAGCGGCGTCGCGTTTCTTCAAAGCCTTTCTCAACATCTCGGTCGCTCCGGCCTCCTGCATTCCTTGCTCCGGATCCACCAACGGCAGCTTTCTGGCCTTGATGGTGGCCGGGCGCAGGGAAGAGAAGCGCAACACCACGCTTTTTCTCGATCCGGGGTTTCCGGTCCACAAGATGCAGGTCAGATCGCTGGGACTCGAACAAGTCAGCCTGGATGTCTACGACTACCGGGGCGAGAAGCTGCGCTCCAAGTTGGAGTCGATCCTGGAGCGAGGAAACATCTCAACGATCCTCTACTCGAACCCCAACAATCCCACCTGGATATGCTTGAGCGAACGAGAACTGAAGATCATCGGGGAATTGGCCACCAAACACGAGGTGGTGGTGCTGGAGGATTCCGCCTATTTGGGGATGGACTTTCGCCGAGATTACTCCCGGCCCGGAGAGCCGCCGTTTCCGCCGACCGTGGCCCGTTACACCGATAATTGGATCATCCTCTTCTCCAGCTCCAAATTGTTCAGCTACGCAGGTCAAAGGGTTGCCCTGGTGACAGTCTCGGATTCGTTGTCCGAGAGCCGCTGGCCCCGCCTGCTCCGCTACTTCAGCACCGAAAAGCTGGGGCACGCGATCATCTACGGCGGCCTCTACGCGGTCTCGGCCGGCGTGACTCATTCGGCGCAGTATGGATTGACGGCCATCCTGAAGGAGGCTTGCAGCGGGGAATACCCCTTCTTGGACGAAGTCAAGCTCTACGGACGACTGGCCCACGACCTGAAGCGGATCTTTCAAAGCAACGGTTTCCGGATCGTATACGACCGCGACGACGAGGAAGAGATCGCCGACGGCTTTTATTTCACCATCTCCTATCCGGGCTTGAGCGGGGTGGAGCTGATCGAGGAGCTGCTGGCCTACGGGGTGAGCGCGATTTCGCTGGCCAATACCGGCAGCACCCGTCGGGAAGGCATCCGGGCTTGCGTTTCCCAGATTCCGGAGTCTTCCTTCCCCGAGCTGGAACGCCGTCTGCAACTCTTTCATCAGCACCGCTCGGTGGACGACCCCGTCGAAGCCTGATTCTTTGTTTTCACCACTGAGAACGAGGGCACGGAGAAATCTGTGAGGGTACGACGATGTCGAAGAACGGATTCATCAACCAGACGCAGGAATGGAAACAACTCGAAGTCCACGCTGGAGAAATCGAGAAGACCCATCTGCGGGACCTCTTTGCCGAGGATGAGGGCCGAGCCGGGCGTTTCACCCTCGAAGTCGCCGATCTGTTGGTCGACTACTCCAAAAACCGGATCACGGCGAAAACACTGAGTCTGTTGCGGTCGCTGGCACGCCGGGCCGGGCTGAACGAAGCCATCGGGGCGATGTTCGAGGGACGCAAGATCAACGGCACCGAGGACCGCGCCGTCTTGCACGTGGCTTTGCGAAACCTCTCGGGCGAGCCGGTCCTGGTGGACGGCGAAGATGTCATGCCCGAAGTGGAGTCGGTGCGGGGGAGGATGGCCGAGTTCTCCGAGCGAGTCCGAGGTGGGGCTTACAAAGGCTTCAGCGGACGGCGCATCCGTAATCTGGTCAATATCGGCATCGGAGGCTCGGATTTGGGTCCGGTGATGGCCTGCCACGCCTTGCAACCCTACTCTGACCGCCGACTGCAAACCAGGTTCGTTTCCAATGTCGACGGGACCGACTGGGCCGAAAAGACCCGCGACCTGGATCCCTCCGAGACCCTCTGTATCATCTGTTCCAAGTCGTTCACCACCCAGGAGACGCTCACCAACGCGCTTCGAGCCAAGGAGTGGATCAGGCGGGCCGGCGCCAGCGAAGCCGAGGCGGGACGTCATTTCGTCGCTGTCTCGACCAATGAGAGGAAAGTGCGTGAATTCGGGATCGATCCCGAGCGGATGTTCGGTTTCTGGGATTGGGTGGGGGGGCGCTACTCGCTCACTTCCGCCATCGGGCTGGTGCTGATGATCTACATCGGACCCGAGAACTTCCGCGACATGCTCTCGGGTTTCCACGCTCTCGATCGTCACTTTCGGGAAGCTCCGTTGCAAGAGAATCTGCCCGCCACCCTGGGACTCCTGGGTGTCTGGTACAACAACTTTCTGGGCGCCTGCAGTCATGCCGTCTTGCCTTACGACCAGTACCTGAGCCGCCTGCCCGCCTATTTGCAGCAGGCCGATATGGAAAGCAACGGAAAATCGGTGGACCAGCAAGGCCGCAGGCTGCCGGACGGCTTGGATACCGGGCCCTTGATCTGGGGAGAACCGGGCACCAACGGTCAGCACGCCTTCTATCAGCTCCTGCATCAGGGGACGCGCATCGTCCCGTCCGACTTCATCGGCTTCCGCCGCTCCCACAATCCACTGGCCGGGGGCGACCATCACCGCAAGTTGATGGCGAACTTCCTGGCCCAGACCCAAGCCCTGGCTTTCGGAAGGACCGAGCGGGAGGTTCTGGACAGGGGGGTCGGCGAGAGCCTGGCGCCGCACCGGACCTTTGCCGGGAATCGCCCCTCGACGAGCATTCTGGCGCCGCTTCTGACCCCCTCGGTTCTGGGCCAGTTGATCGCCCTCTACGAACACAAGATCTTCGTGCAAGGCGTGATCTGGAACATCTTCTCCTTCGACCAATGGGGCGTGGAATTGGGGAAGGAGTTGGCGGGGAGCATCCTCCCCGAGCTGGAGGGGGCGGATGAGCCGCAACCAACGCACGATTCCTCCACGAATCAGCTGCTGAGCTGGCTCCGGGGCTAAGGTCGGCGGGTCCCGGGGGCCGCCTGCCCCCCGTAGCTCCGTCTTCGGAGCGAAGGAGGGTGGTCCGTGGGGCTTTCGAACTTCTCATTTCTCGCATCGCACCTCACCCTTCTCTATTGTTCCGGATTCGCACTTGTCGGCAAGTCTGAAGTGGGAGCGCCCGAACGACCAAGCGAGATATTTGAGATGAGAAGTGCGAAGCCCCTCCACGAGGTGAACCGTTGGGGCGTCACGAATCCGAACACGGAAGACGGAAGACGAAAGACGGAAGACGAAAGACGGAAGACGAAAGACGGAAGACGTTCCTACCGAATCACATGTCCGGTCCGGGTCCAGCGAGTGCGTGTGAAGAAGTGGAGCAAGCGTTCCCCGTATAGCTTGACAACCTCGAAGAAGCCAGTGCGTTGATAGGCTCCGGGGTCGTCTTCGTACGACCAGAACACGATCAGCGGCCGACCTACGACGTAGTTCTGAGGCAGGAATCCGAAGTAACGGCTGTCGGCGCTGTTGTCCCGGTTGTCCCCCATCATGAAGAGGTGCCCTTGAGGCACGGTGACGGGGCCAAAATTGTCCCGCTTGTTGTCGTTGAAAATG
>JBFGHF010000096.1:0-9794 GCA_041578355.1 Acidobacteriota bacterium | reverse complement strand
CCTGGCGGACATGGTGGAGCTGGCGCTCGTGTCCTGAGTCGGAAACCGGGTGGATTGGTTTGGCCAGGGCTGGGCGTTGTTGGCAAGGCCCGCGCCACAGGCCGTCACCCATCGGGGCACGCGGGACGCCTGCGCCACCGCGGGGGACGATCCACTAAAATAGTCTTCGCGATGCATCATACCTACAGCCCTTGCCCGTCCTGTTCTGCGATCAACCGATACGACCCAGCCCGGAAAGGCGGACCGGTATGCGCCCGCTGCAAGAAGCGGCTGCAAGTCGACGGCGCCGTCAGCTTGCTCGACGGGGCTGGGCTCGCCGCGCTCAAGACGAGCTCGCCGCTTCCCGTAGTGGTCGATTTTTGGGCCGACTGGTGCGGCCCCTGCAAGATGTTCGCCCCCACTTTCTCGGAGGCCGCCGCAAAGATGGCGGGCGAGGTGGTCTTCGCCAAGCTCGACACCGAGCAACATCAAGCGACGGCTGCCGAACTGGGAATCCAGTCCATCCCGACTCTGATCGTGTTTCACCGAGGCCGTCAAGTGGCCCGATTCTCGGGAGCGATGCACCTCGCCCAGTTCGTCGGATGGCTGCGCAGCTCGATCCAACCGGCCGCCACCTCACTCTGATGAAGCCTTTCCGCGCCAAGCGCCGGCGCCACCTCAGGTGCCGACCGAAGACGACCGGTTCGAAAGGCTCGAATTCCGTGGACCAGAAGCCGATCCGCTAGAATGAAGTCCGGTCCAGAACCAGATGCCACCAGCTAGGAGCCAGAAGCCATCTACCCCGAACTGAGACGCGACATCCGCAATCTGACCACTTGGCTGGGCGACATGATTCGGGAACAAGCCGGCCCGGAGATTTTCGGCCTTGTCGAGGAACTGCGGAAAACCAGCAAGCGCCTCCGGGTCACGAAACCCCGTGGCACGAGCCGCCTCGCCCCTGATGCCGAGGAGAGCATGGCGACCCGGGAAGCTCGTCCCGCGGACCGCGCCCTCAAGGACCGTTTGGTGGCCGGGATGTCGCCGGCCCAAGCCGACGCGGTAGCCCGGGCCTTCACGATCTATTTTCAGCTCGTCAATCTGGCCGAACAGAGGCAGCGAATCAGACGGCTTCGTGCGGGTGCGGAGGACCCGGAACCTTATCCCGGCAGCATCGGACACGGACTGACCGTCGCCGGTGCGGGGCCCCGAACGACCAGGAAGATCCTTGCCGAGATGGACATCCAACCGGTTCTCACGGCCCATCCATCGGAGGCTCGGCGTTCGACCGTGACCGACCACTTGAGCCAAATCGCGGCTCTTTACTCACACTGGGAAGCGGCGGCGGAGGGCAAGCAGAGAGAAAAATGGAAGGGCCGCATTTCCGAGGTCCTGGAGACGCTTTGGCTCACCGATCAGACAAGGACCCGAAAGCCCACCGTCGAGGAAGAGATCGAGCGCACGCTCTTCTTCTTCGGCCGCTCGATCATCTCGGTAGTGCCCCGCTTCTACAGGCGTCTGGAAGAAGAGCTGGAGGCGGATTACGAGCTGCCGACCGTGCTCTCTTTCGGCTCCTGGGTGGGAGGCGACCGGGACGGAAATCCGGCCGTGACGCCGCAGACCAGTCTCAAAGCATTGCAGGAACAGCGACGCCTCATCCTCAGCCACTACGCCCGTTCCTTGCGCGAGCTCAAAGCACGGCTCAGCCACTCGGCCGATCTGGCGCCGCCGGCAAACGCTCTGCTCCGCGAAATCGAGGCGCAGAGCAATTACGGACTGCTGCTGGAAACCGCTCGCGATGAGATCGAAGCGCACGAGGTCCACCGTAGCTTCATCCACCTTTTGGAACGCCGCCTGGAATTGACCAGCAACTTTCAGCTCGACGGGTTCGAACAATCCGAAGACTTGCTCGACGCCCTGCAGCAGCTGCGCGACAGCCTTCTCCACGCAGGCGCCCGCCGCGCCGCCGCGGGGCCGCTCAAGGACCTCATTTATCAGGTACGCATCTTCGGCTTTCATCTCGCCTCGCTGGATTTCCGAGACCACGCCGGAAAATTGGGCAAGGCGTTGCAGGATATGGGGATCGCGGCCGACGATCCGGGGCATTTGAAGAGCTGCCTCGGTGTCCACCCCAAGTCCAGAGACCCGAAACTCGAGTCTCGAGACTCCAGCCGGGCTGACGAGGTGGTTGACCAGTTCCGGGCGATCCGCCGGATGCAGGCGCGCTACGGCGAGAAGGCCTGCAGCCGCTACATCTTGAGCATGACCCAGAAGCCGGCCGACCTCTGGAAGCCGATCTACCTCGCCTCCTTGGCGGGCCTGGTGCGTCAGGAGGGATCGAGCTGGAAGAGCCGGCTCGACTTCGTGCCCCTCTTCGAGACGATCGAGGACCTGCGGAACTGCACCAAGCTGCTCGACGACTGGTTCACCGATCCCCTTTACCAACAGCTTCTGGCCAGCCGGGGCGGTATTCAGGAAGTCATGCTGGGCTATTCAGACTCGAACAAGGACGGCGGCTATTTGACCGCCAACTGGGAGCTCTATCAAGCCCAAGGCGCCGTGGTCCGCCTGGCCCGCAAAAGGGGAATCGAAGTCCGCTTCTTCCACGGCAAGGGAGGCCCCATCGACCGCGGGGGCGCTACCAGCTACCAGACCATCCTGGCCCAGCCCTTTTCCGCCGAGCACGGCAGGATTCGCGTCACCGAGCAAGGTGAAGTCATATTCGCCAAGTACTCCGATCCCCGGATTGCGTTGCGCAACCTGGAGCAACTTTTCAGCGCCGCCTTTCAGGCCTCGGCCGCAACCCGCAGAAAGCAGCAGGCGTTGCCCGGCGAGTGGAAGGAGTTGATGAGCGAACTCTCGCAGATCTCCTTCGAGACCTATCAGGAATTGGTCTGGCGCGACCCCGACTTTGCAGAGTTCTTCTTTCAGGCCACACCTTTCGACGTGGTCAGCCGCCTGTCGCTCGGATCGCGGCCCGCCAAACGCTCTTCGGGAAGCGGGCTTCAGGACCTGCGGGCCATTCCCTGGGTTTTCTCCTGGACGCAGTCGCGCTTCATCTTGCCCGCCTGGTACGGAATGGGCACGGCCCTGTCCGAAGTTTCCTCTCGGCAACTGCCTCTGCTGCGGCGCACCTACCGGGAGTGGCCCTTCTTTCGCACCCTGATCGACAACGCCCAGACAACCCTGGCCAAGACCGACCTGTACATCGCGGGGGAGTACAACGGCCTGGTCGAGGATGATGGCTTGAGAGAGCGCATTTTCGGCCGCATTCAAGAAGAATTCGAGAGGGCCCGTCATTGCATTCTGGAGATCGCCGAACAGCAGGAGATACTGGAGAACATCCCGGTGCTCAAGCAGTCCATCCAGTTGCGCAACCCCTACGTCGATCCTCTGAATTTTCTGCAGGTCCGCTATCTGAGGGAATGGAGGCGGAGCGAAGATCCGAGGCTGCTCGACTTGCTTCGGCTGACCGTCCACGGCGTGGCCTCGGGGCTGAAGAGTACGGGGTGAGTCGTCTTTCCGTCCTGGCTGCGTTGGATATCGGCCCGGTGGGGCTTGGGCTTTGTCCGGCCCGAGCCAAACGCCGAGCAGGCCAACAGCAGCCACAAGCCCGACAAGCCTATGAACCTGGTTCGTTTCCAGGTTTACTCCCAGCGGGGGAAAGGGTCCCGCACGCCAAGTCCGTTCAAAAAAGATCTCCACTGCGAACGAAACCGCTTCATCGAAAAGCGGGAAGCGCTGGCGACGATCTTGCGCGGGTCCAGACTCGCCTTCTCAAAGCGCCGGATCGCTTCGTTGAGGGACTCTCCGCACGCTTCTCGAAAGAAGAATCCGCTTTCCCCTTCGACCACGGTTTCGGTGGCGCCGCCCTCGCCGAAGGCGATGACTGGACAACCGCAAGCCTGGGCCTCGACCGGGACCAACCCGAAGTCTTCGATACCGGGAAAGATCAAAGCGCGGGCGCGCCGGTAGAGGCCACGAATTTCGGGATCGCCAGCCCTTCCCAAGAAGTGAATCGAGTCTCCGCCACGGCGCCGAAGTGCTGCGGCAACCGGCCCCTCTCCCACCACCACCAGCTTGCGCCCGCTCTGCGCAAAGGCGGCCACCGCCAGGTCGATCCGTTTTTGCGGCACCAGGGCCGAGACGACGAGATAGT
Organism: Acidobacteriota bacterium; assembly: GCA_041578355.1. Lineage (GTDB taxonomy): Bacteria > Acidobacteriota > UBA6911 > RPQK01 > JANQFM01 > JBFGHF01. The sequence goes on along the minus strand of JBFGHF010000096.1, from coordinate 5,659 downwards.
AGTCGTCGCGCCGTTCCGGGCCCGGACGGTAACGGTCCAGGTCCACTCCGGGATAGATGAGATCCGAGCGACGACCGTAGATCCTCGCGATCCGTTGCTGGACGGTTTTCGAAATGGCCACAAAGTGATCGACGTTGCCCGCCGTGGCCAGATCCCACGCTTTGAGCCGCCCCGAGATAATCTTCAACAGCCGCCCCCGAATCGACCGTCTCAAAAGGGGTCCGTAGACCTCGGGTTCCCAGAGATATCGCATCGGTGTCAAGCAGTAGCAGACATGGGGAATCGAAGGCTCCCGGGGCACCGACTTGGCCACCGAGTGGCTGACGCTCAGAAGCAGGTCGGCGCAGCCAACCGAGAGACTTTGCAGAGCGCGGGGAAAGTAGGGGAGCAGATAGCGGTAGTAGCGCTGCACGCCGGGAAGCCGTCCCAGCCTGGAAGTGTATACGGAGTGATCGGCCAACCACTCCGGTATTCGTTCGGGATCGGCGAACAGAGTGTAGATCCGGGTCGGTTCGAGACCGCGACAGAATTCGCCGAGCACCCGCTCTGCGCCCCGCGAGCTGAAGATCCAATCGTGAGAGATGGCTACGCGGGGCATGGGGGCTTAGTCTACAGGCTGCAGGCTGCAGTCTGCAGTCTGCCGGGCCGCGTCGCCCCGATCCGGGGACGGCGTCGCCGTAGCGCAGCATCTCTACGTGTTTAGCGTCTCCCCGGTGGTCCGAGTTTGGTTCTCGAGAGCGAGACCGAGAGCGAGCGGTCTGAGCTCTGAGAGATCGTAATCGTTGTCGAAGATCATTGGCGAAATAGCTCTGATCTCGGAAAGCGAGCCGATTACGAGACCTCCCGGCGGTATGAGGTCGCTCGCTATTCACCAGTCTCCAGGTTGCAGGCTCTCGCTCGCTCCTCGCTCTCGGTCTCGCTCCTCGCTCTCGCTCTCGGCTTTGTAGGTTATCGAACTACTCGTGATCGGAATCGACATCGGAACCGGCATCGGCCCCGCGCCCCGTTGTCTTTGTCACGGCTTTCGGTTATTTTTGTCTTATGTTCCGCCGCTTGTCGATCTTCATTGTCGCCCTCTTGTTCCATGCCTCCGTCTGGGGGCAAACCGTTGTCTACGTCGCCCAGGTCGGGGACGGTCGGATTGCCGACATCCAGTTCCAGACCACTCTGATTTTTGTGAATACCGGTGGTGACGTCACCATCACCCTGGAGTTTTTCACGACCGGCACGGGTGCGCCTCTCACGCTCACCCTGGGCGACTTGGGGACGGACGACACGTTTCAGATTCCCTTGAGGCAAGGCGAGTCGTTCTCCGCGCAGACTCCGGGCACCGGCGGAATTCAGGTCGGCTATGCCCGGGTGACGATTCCCGAGGGCGGGATGGTCGGAGGCACGGCGGTATTCACGCGCACCGACATCCCCACCGGAACGATCCTCTACGAAGCCGGAGTGCCCGCTTCCGACACGCTGCACGATTTCACGATTTTCGTCGACACGATCGGCAATCGCGATACGGGCCTGGCCATGGTCAACGCCGATATCGGAGGAGGAGGGTCTCCGGCCGGGGGCTCGAACGTCGTCAACCTGCGTCTTTACGACCAGCAGTTCAACCAGATTGCCACGACCGACGTTCCCCTCAACCCGGGGCAGCACTCGGCGCGCTTCATTCCCCAGATCTTCGATGCGGTGCCCCAAGCTGCCGAGATGCTGGGCAGCGTCGCCGTCTCCAGTCCCGACGACTTGACCGCGGTGACCCTGAGAACAAACGATGAGTTCGGCGTCAATTTTCCGGATGAGGTGGAGACTCTGACGGCCTTCCCGGTGGTCGAGGGCAGCGCCCAGGCGCCGGCGGGTCTCTTTTCCGTCCTGGCGACCGGCAGTGCGGCCGTGACGCTCGACTTGAGCGAGGTCGAGGAAACGGTCACAGGGCTGGTGTTCTACGCGTTCGGAGGAGACGAACTGCTGGCCGAGAAGGTTCGCGGGTTGGGTCCCGGGGAAGGTCCCGTCATCAGCGAGGTGCTGCGATTGGCCCGCGGCGGCCGGACGGTCGACCGCGTCGAAGTCGAGTTGATCTATTCCGGCGGCGGGCGCAGTCCGAGAATCACCCTCGAACATTGAGTCGGCTCCAGCTGGGCACCGTGCTGCTCGCCACCGCACTCCAGCTCGCCGATTTCAGGGAATGTTGCTGAGCCGTGTCGTGCCCGCGATCGCGATCGTCGTCCTGATCGGGATCATCTATCTGCCGACGCTCTCCTACTTCTTTCAGTTCGACGATGCCATTTTTCTCCGCGACGGGAATCTCCGGGCGGGACGCCTGGATGCCTTCCTCTGGCCCCCGGTCCCCAGGGCGGCCGCTTGGGTCAGCTTTGCGGTCCAGATTCATCTCCTCGGCGAGGAGCCGGCCGGCTTCCGGCTCGTCAACGTCGTCTTGCACGCCGCCAACTCTTTACTGGTGTTCTTTTTGCTCCTTCTGGTGTCAAGAGGGCTGGAGGGCCGGCGGTGGCGAGAGGGGGAGCGCTCGCTGAGCGCGGTCCTGGGGGCCGTCGTCTTTGCGGTCCACCCGCTGGCAGTCGAGCCCGTCGTCCACATCTATCAGCGATCCACGCTCCTGGCGGCCGGGTTCGCTTTGCTTGCCACCGTCCTTTGGGTCCAGGGTCGCGGAGACTCGGGAAGGGATCTGGGTCCGGGCCGGACCGCGCTGGTCGTGGGCGCCTTCGCCTTGGCTCTGTGCTCGAAGGAATACGTGGTGCTTCTTCCTCTGATCCTCTGGAGCTACGACAGACTCCAGGGCAAGTCACAGCACAGCCGCGCCAGCACGCGGCGCGAGCTTGCCTGGGTTTCGTTGACGGCGATAGCGGGCGCGCTGATCCTTTTCAGCCGGATCGAGAACGCGGCGGGGAATTTGTGGCTCTGGCCCGGTTTCTCCTACCTCGCGACACAGCTTTGGGCCTGGTGGCGCTACCTTGCGCTCACCCTGCTGCCGATCGGCCTCAACGCCGATCATCAACTCGCTCCGGTCAGCGGTTGGGGTGATCCCTGGTGGTGGATGGCCTTGGCCGGCTTGGCCTTTCTGGGAGGCGTGCTCTGGAGGATTGCCGGGCAATCGCCCTCAGCCCGCTTTTGGATCGTCGCCTACGTCGTATTTCTGGTTCCGACCTCATCCTTCGTCTCCAGCCCCGACTTCTTTTTCGAGCACCGGGTCTACGCCTCCCTGGCAGGATATGCGGGACTGCTGGGGCTGGCCGCCGCCGCTTGCTACCGAAAGTGGCGGCAGGACCCGCGGAGAAGGGTTCTCGCAGCCTTGTTGGCGGTGGCCGTTCCGGGAGTTTTCGTCCTGCAACTCATCGCCATGCGTCGCACGCAGGTATGGGCCGGCCCCGATACACTCTGGCGCGACGCGGCCGCCAAGTCCCCCGACAAATACAGGCCGCACTTCAACCTGGGTGTGGCTCTGATGGCAGACTCCCCCGAGGAGGCGAGTCGACATCTTTCCCGAGCCATCGAGATCGATGCTTCCCAGCCCAGCGCTTATCGCAGCCTGGGGCAGTTGGCATTGAATCGGGGTGAGTTGGAATCCGCCGAGAGGCTTTGGCGTCAGTCGCTGATGCTCGAGCCTGGGCACGCCCAGACGCTGCTGGCTCTGGGAAAGCTCTACGCTCGTGAGCGGGATTACCAAGCGGCGCGCGACAGCCTGGAGGCCGCCGCCGAGGTGAGTCCTGACGATCCCGAGGTGCGCTATCAGCTAGCGGTGCTGCATCTGCGCTTCGGTTTTTCTCAGCCGTCGATCGAAGAGGCGGAGCAGGGTCTCTCCAACAACCCTGCGGAGACGAAACTCCGAGTTGTCCTGGCCGACGCGGTTGCCGCCCAGCACAACTGGCCGCGGGCCGCCGAACTCTACCAACAGGCTTTGTCGCAAAGCCCCGAGCCTCTCGTCTTCTACCGTTTGGCCCGGGTCTTCAAGGCGATGGGGGACCTGCCTCGAGCGCGCGGGGCGGTCCGTCGAGGAATCGAAACGGCCCGCAGCGATTCGGAGCGGTCGATGGGAAAAGAGCTGCTGGCACTCTATGGAGAATAGAGCCGATCGGCCAGTCGGGAGGAAAACTTGAGTCAAGGCCAATTGCCCCCGTAGACTCACAGAGTGAAAAACACGGCTCGGCATACCAGCGCTGCGTTTCTGATTGCGATCCTTTTCATCCAGGCCATTCCGGCCCAGCGAAAGCTCGGAGCGCGGCCCACGCCCTCCGGAGGCCGTCTCAGTCCCGAGCAGGCGTCCTACGATGTTCTCGCCTACGAGCTGAATCTGCAGATTTTTCCGGATCAAAGGAGGATCGCAGGAACCCTGGCCCTGGACGCCAAGATCGTCCAGCCCCTGCGCTGGCTGGTTCTCGATCTGGATACGCCGCTCTTGGTGACTCAGGTTCGCTGGGTGCAGCAGGAGCCCGTTTCGGCAACCCTGCACCACGAGCGGCGAGACTCCCAGATCTGGGTCGAGTTTCCCGTTCTTCGCCAACCCGGAGAGAGGATTCGGGTCGTGCTCAGCTACGGCGGTCAGCCCCGAGTGGCGCGTCAGCCTCCCTGGGTGGGCGGCTTTCTCTGGGAAAAAACCGCTTCCGGGGACCACTGGGTTGCCGTTGCCTGCCAAGTTGACGGCGCCGACCTTTGGTGGCCCAATAAGGACAATTCCTCGGACGAACCCGAAAAAATGGACCTCAAGATCACTGTGCCCGACGGGCTCGTGGTTGCCTCCAACGGCACCCTTCGCGAAACCAAGCTCAACCAGGACGGCAGCAGGACCTTTCACTGGCACGTCGCCAACCCGATCAACGCCTACAACGTGAGCCTCAACATCGCGCCTTACCGGACGATTTCCGGGACCTACACCAGTGTGACCGGCGAGCAGGTTCCGATGACGTATTGGGTCCTTCCCGAAAACTACGAAAAGGGCCTACGGCTCTTCCCGCAGTTCTCCCAACACCTCGAGTTTCTCGAAGCACTGATTGGCCCCTACCCTTTCCGGCACGAGAAGTACGGCGTCGCGGAGGTGCCCTATCTGGGGATGGAACATCAAACCATCATTGCCTACGGGGCAGACTATCAGAACAATCCCTACGGTTTCGACGGACTCCACTTTCACGAACTCGGTCACGAGTGGTGGGGCAACCTGGTTTCGGCGACGGATTGGCGGGATTATTGGATTCATGAGGGATTCACGTCCTACATGGATGCTCTTTATGCCGAGCATCTGGGAGGGGCCGAGGCCATGCAGCGATTCACTTCGGGTTTGCGGAGACGATTACGCAACTCGGATCCGGTGGCCCCCAGGGAGTCGCGCAGCACGGTCGAAAAATACTTCGTCCCCCCCGACTACACCGAGACGGACGGGGACGTGAATTTCAAGGGTGCCCTGATTCTGCACAGCCTGCGCTGGCTGATCGGAAACGGGGCTTTTCGTGACTCGCTTCGCCGCTTCGCCTACCCCTCGGGTGCTCCCCAGGCAGGTTGTGGATGCCGATTCGCCGACACGGAGGAGTTTCTGCATGTTGCCGAGGCCGTTTCCGGGATGGAACTGGACTGGTTCTTCGAAGTCTACCTGCGGCAGGCCGAGTTGCCCCGGCTGCGCGTCCAACGGGCTGAAGGTGTGCTGCTGCTGCGCTGGCTG
>JBFGHF010000095.1:0-9796 GCA_041578355.1 Acidobacteriota bacterium | reverse complement strand
GAGCGGCTCGTCGGGCATCCTGACCCGCGCGGCCCCATCTTCCTCGGTCCGCCCCGTAAGCTGGGGCATCAGACTGTGACCGTCAACCGGCCTGTCGTCAGGGATCGGGATGTCGGCCAGTTCCAGCAGCGTGGTGTAGAGGTCGAAGATCATACTGGGATCGTGGACCTCGCGGCCGGCGGGAAAGACCTTATGGTAACGAGCCAGCAGTGGGACCCGCACTCCGACTTCCCAGGTGGATGCCTTGCGTCCTCGAAGGATTCCATTGCTGATACCCCTCCATGAGCCGTTGTCGCTGGTGAAGAACAGAGCCGTGTTCTCGTCCAGGCCCAGCCGCCTCAACTCAAAGAGGATCTCACCCACGCTCCAGTCCAGTTCTTGAATGACATCCCCGTAGATGCCGGAACTGGACGTCCCCTTCCAGCGGGCGGAGGCGCCTAATGGAAGATGGGGCATGGAGTGGGACAGAAACAGGAAGAACGGCTCTTCGCTGTGACGCCGGATGAAAGACTTGGCTTCCTTCGTGTAGCGCCCCGTCAACAGGGGTTGAGCCGGCACCTCGCCCTCAACCACCCGGTCTCCCCGAACGTAAACCAGGGGCATCATGTCGTTGCTGTAGGGGATACCGAAATAGAAATCGAATCCATGACTCGGGGGAAGGTATTTCGGTTGGTCCCCCAGGTGCCATTTCCCTACGATCCCAGTGGCGTAGCCGGCGACGCGCAACAGTTCGGCCAGGGTCAACTCGCGGGCCGGCAGCCCCTTGGCCGCTCCCGGACGGAGAACGGCTGAGATGCCGACACGGCGAGGGTACCGCCCGGTGAGCAGGGCGGCTCGGGCCGGACTGCATATGGGCGCCACCGAGTAGAAGTCGGTGAAGCGAACCCCTTCGGCGGCCATCCGGTCCAAATGGGGCGTCTCGACGCCGCGGGCGCCGTAGGATCCGAGGTCGCCCCAGCCCAGATCGTCCGCCAGAATCAGAATCAGATTGGGAGGCCGATCGGCGGCCCGAACAGGCTGGATCAGGGCCAACGAGGCGAGAATCGCCCCCAGGGCAAAAGAGCAGAGGAACCGATTCAACCGGAAACGCATCACTCGATGACTGTCGGCGGTACAGCCGATAACAACGTCAAGCCAAAAGTGCCGAAGAGCTGCTGGGCCACGAGGGGGCGCGTCGAGCAAACAACGATGGAGCCGCCGGCTTGGTCTCTCGTCTCGGGAATCCAGTCGACAAGCAACCCGCTCTCCCGCTCCCCGGCGGCGATTTCGCTCCGTCGGGAGCCCACCAGCCGGCCCTGCAGATCGAAGACTTCAACGGTCACGGTGGCGGGCTGCTCTCCCGGCACGTGGAAGGCCAGTCCCGTGAAGAAACTGAACGCCTCGGAATTGGCCACGTGGCTGAAGACGGCTTTGGTGAAGGTCCGCCGTTGCAGCGGAAGGGCCGCAGCGAATCCTCCCTCGGGGTCGCCGAAGATGACATCGCCCACAATTCCACCGCCGTCCGCCTCGACCCGCAAGGAACCTTCGGCCGGTTCCACCCCCTGAGCAGCCGAGGTTTGCAGCGGCGAAGCAGCGCCGATCGAGACCGACTCACCCGGCTCCAGGTCGAAATCCGCGGGTCCCGCCAATCCGACGTCGCCCAGAGTGGTCAGACGAACCCGTCTGCCGGTATCTGAAGTATTGATCAGTTTGACCTTGGTGAAGATGTTGGGTGAACTGGCGAACTGGGCGGAGTACGATTCCCGTGCTTCGCCCGGGCGTAGTGCATTCAGGCCGAGCACGGTGGACGGTCCGGGGAGCCGAATCAGCTGAAAGCCGGCTGCGCTCCGTCCCTCCGAGATCCTGGCCTCGACATATCCGTCCGAAACCGAGACCGGCTCGCCGAAGAGATGGGAAAGAGAGCCGAACAGGACTCCACCCGCGGCGATCTCGGCGCCGACTTCCATAACGGGCGCGGCGGAGAAGCTGCCTTGCGGCACAGTGCCCGGGGCAAAGAGCGAGAGATCGACTCGAATCGGAGATTGGTTGGGATTGATCAGGCTGAGCAGGGTTTCGGCCTCCACCCCTTCGAAGGCATTGTCGCCCTCGAAAGCCCGGCTGAAAATCAGACGACGCCCGGGGAAGACGACGGCTTTCGCCCCGTCCAGCCTGCTCAGATCGAAGGAACCGAACTGGGTGAAGCTCGCCAAGGGAGGACCCAGCTCGGGGACGACTCCCGGGGTGACCAGTTCCAACCAGCCGGACTGAACCGTTTCGATCGGAATTCCGAAAATATCACTGCCCAGGCTGGCGAACTGTTGCAACGCATCCAGCGTTTGGTCGCTGGGGTTGACGGGGAAGGCGAGCAACGATCCCGCTTCGTCGCGTGCCGTCAATTCCAGGTCGAGGGCGGAATCGACACGGCTGGAGGCCGCAAACCCGGCGAACGTGGTGGCGTCGGCTTGGTAGAAGGGGAACAGGAAACGGTACTTCTCGGGGCCCAGGAGCAGGGTTGAAGTCTGATCCGACTCCACTTGGCTTCGGCTCAGCCGCAAGGGGTGATGCTGGTTGGTGAGCCACCGCCCGAGCTGGCTGGCGTAATGCGGCGAGCCCAGGATTCCGCTCTGGCCGCCGGGCAGGATCTGCAAGGCTTGAATCCCCGCCGCATCCAACTCTCCGATGAATCGGCGCGCTGGTCCCGAGCCGAACATGAAGGCTTGCAGAGAGGCGGCGCGAGCCGAGTGGGCCGAAGCGTCGACAGCCTCAAAGCCTCCCGATCGAGCGATTCCCGGAAGCTGCGGGTCGAGGTGCGAAAAACCTCCCCCAGGGGGGACGTCGAAGGGCTCACCCAAAGGATGGTCGAAGACGATTCGGTGCAGCTTCCCCCAACGATAGTCGGCTTGATTCGTCGAGTTCGAGAAAGCCGGGGCGAACTCCTCGCCTGCCAACAAATCGAGAGCGTCGCGCAGACTCTCCACCAACAGTCGATCGCGCGCCTCCTCGGGCGAAGCAGTTCCTTCGAGCTCGAAGAAATTGACTCCCGAAGCACCCACCCCGGCACTGTTCTCGAAATCGTCGAGCAGGTGGAGCAGGGAGGAGACGGTCCGCTCGCTGTCGGCGTTGCGGCCCGACAACCCGAATCGGTCCAGGGCCGCGTCGATGGTATTGGCGATGACCTGTCCCCGCCAGACGCTGTAGATGGTGGCGGAAACGCTGTGGCCGATCTCCTCCTCGCTGGGTTGCGGCAGTTGAGCCGGGTCGTCTCCCGGGTCGTAACCCTCGGCAATCCCGGTAGGTGTCGAGAAGTCCCAGGCGGAAAGCCTCTGGATCGCTTCCGTCACTTCCGGATCCGTTCCGAGTCCACCTTGGGGATTCTGCAGCGCTTGCAGATTCTGGTGGGCCCCGAGCAAATGAGGCAGCAACAACTCGGCGTCGAGAAGCTGGTTGTTGGATTGCCAGGTCTTCATGGTCTGCATCGAGACTTTGCTTTTGCCTTCCAGAAATCCCTCGATCAGCCTTTGCAAGCGTCCCATCCTCAACGACGCGTAGCCCGGACTCAGATAATAGACGCCACCCGCAGCGCGGGCTTCGTTGAAGACATCGTTGTCCAGCGTGGTTCCCACCGGATCGTTGTTGGCGTTTATGAGGTAGCCGTTGGGAGGATTGACCGCTTGAGGCATCTCTTCGAAGGGAAGGACTTCGTAAGGCAGGGATTGGGTGACCGGAGGGTCGGAGGCGAGTAGCCATTCGTTCTGAAAAACGTGTGTCCCGTCTCGCACCAGAAAAGGCGGCATTCCATCGACCTTCCCCAGGTTCTGCAGGTCCTCGCGGAGGGGCATCTCGGCGCTGGTGAAGTAAGCGATGTTGCCGTCGACGTCGGCGTAGCTCCAGTTTTGCGAGCCGAGGTCGAAATACTGCAGGCCTTCTTTGAAATCGTCCAGGTTGCGGGCCCGGATCCAGCGGTAGAACGCTTCGATTTCGCGGGTGGCCCCGAACCCGGTGTACTGCACGCTGAGAGCGGTTACGGGAAACCCCAATTCCACCGCCACGATGGGTCCCATGTTCCGCCTCGGGACGAGGAAAGTCAGACCGCCTTCCAAGGGACCGACGTCGGCCTCCTGAAGGTCGTCCGGCACGCCGCTGTTGATTTGATTGACTCGATACGCCTGGGGAATGGTGACCAGTTCCTCGCGACGGCCTTCGAAGAGGGTGTGGGTGGGGAGCTGCTGCAGGAGATTCACGACCAGGAATTCTTCATAGACGTCGGTCACGTCCATGGGATTGACCGTCGCACCCCAGCAGATTCGATCATTGCAGCCCAGAACCACGCCGGGCGCCCCCGCCAGGGAAACGCCGTTGAGATTCATCGGCCCGTGGGCGGGATCGGTCGAGTTGAGATGGATCTCGTAAAAAATGGCAGGGGTGTCGAGCGCCAGGTGAGGATCGTGTGCGAGCAGCGGAAAGCCGTTCTCGGTGTGCTGAGGGCCGATCACCCACCAGTTGCTTGCCGCGCGCCGCGTGTCGCCGGCCCAGGCGGAGAAAAACGGAAGCCGGCGAATTTGGGTCAGGTAACGGTCGATGAGTCTGACCGTGCCCGGCTGGAGAATCTCAGCGACCAAGGGCAATCCAGGGGTTTCCAGAGGTCTGCGGTGTGTCCGGCCGAGCGGAAAGAATCCCGGGATCGATACCGCCGGGTCGGAGGGAGCGTGTCGAAACAGATCGGCGAAGAGCCCCGAGCCGTCGAACCCTTGGGCCTGCCCGGCGGACTGAAACGCCTCCAGCGTGTCGGTCCGATCCAGGTCGCCTAAATCGAAGCTCAGTTGGAACGCAAACCCCTTGGCGACCGTCAGCGAGTCGACCGGAGTCCACAAATCCACCGAATCCAGCTCCAGAGCTGCGTACTCGGGGGGCAGCCCTGCTTCCTGAAGATAGGCATTGACCCCTTCGGAGTAGGCTTCGAAGACTTCTCGAAGGGTCGCTGGGTAGGCCGTCAGCGAAGCCTCAGCGGCCCTTCTCAGACCGAGTGTGCGCAGCTGGATGTCCGAATCCAGGGCTGCTTCGCCGAGCAGCTCGGCCAAGGTGCCGCTGATCGTCCGGCGTAGCACGTCCATTTGAAAGAATCGGTCCCGGGCATGGAGATAGCCCGTCATGAAAACCACGTCATGGTCGTTCTGGGCGTAGACGTGAGGAACGCCGTCGGAATCCTCGATCAGCCGGACTGCTTCAAAGAGTCCCGCCAGCCGCAGTGCCTGCTCCTGCCCGGCTTTTCCGCCGACAGGGTTCCAGAGAGCCAGAGCCAAAAACGGGGAAACCAGGATCAAGAGAACAAGCTTTTTCACAGGCAGGACCCTCCTGCTTCTAGCATAGGGCAATGCGAAGCGCGCAGCCAAGGGGAAGAACAGGGGTCAGTCGGCTGCCCGAGGGTGCAAGCAACTCGCCGGTTCCCGAGTGCAGGCAAGAAGGCCTGCGGCAACGGCACCCGCCCCCAGGCCCAGGCTCCGCACCCCCGGCTTCCTGCCGGCGTCAGGCTTCCTCTCCTTCCGACGCCTTGGGCTGGTTGTGGAGGCGAACCGGCGAGGTGGTGCGCCGCAAGCGAAGATTGACCATTTCCACCAGAAAAGAGAAGGTCATCGCGAAGTAGACGTAGTTCTTGAGGTGGTACTGGTGTGCCAGCTCCGGGTTCCAACCCTCGAAAACCAGAACCATCCCGATCAGAATCAGAAATGCCAAAGCCAACACCTTCATCGTGGGGTGCCGCTCCACGAAGCGGGAAACGGCCCCGGCGAAAACCACCATCACCACGGCGGCGATCAGAATCGCCGGAATCATGACGCCGAGAACGCCCGAAATACCCACGGCGGTGATCACCGAGTCGAGGGAAAAGACCATATCGACGATTGCGATCTGGACGATGACCGCTCCCAGTGAAGCCGTCGCCGCTCGTACCGACGTGTGTTCGGCGGCCTCCAGTTTTTCATGGATCTCCCAGGTGCTCTTGGCGATCAGAAAAAGGCCGCCTCCCAGCAGGATCAGATCTCGACCTGAGAGCCCTTTGCCCAAAAGAGTGAAGAGCGGCGCCGTCAGGCCGATAATCCAATTGATGAAGAAGAGCAGAACGAGCCTCGAAGCCACGGCGAATCCGATCCCCAGACGGCGTCCCAGTGCGCGTTGGGAACGGGGCAGCTTGTTGGCCAGGATAGAGATGAAAATGACGTTGTCGATCCCCAGCACGATCTCGAGAAGGGTGAGCGTGGCCAGGGCCGCGATGTTCTCGGCGGTGAAGAGGCCTTCCAGCATGGGCTGCAAGACTACTGAAAAGGGAGAAGGCAATCAACTTGAGTCTTCAGTGCGGTTGATCGACAACCCATCGGCTGGATTCAGGCCGCGGAGATCAACGGGGTGATGCACCGGGTGATGCGGACGCCTGGCCGCTGCTACGAGGACTCAGGAGCAAGGCCAATCTCCCCCGAATCAACGATCCGCACCCCTGCCTTGCGCATCTCCCGCCAAGCGGTGTCGACGTCGTCGGGCGTGAGGCCCACGCCTCGGCAGGCGTCGACCACTACCACAGTTTCGAATCCCAACAAGCGCGCATCCAGGGCCGTGTACTTGACGCAATAGTCGGTCGCCAACCCCAGGATCGTGAGGCTGCGGATCGACTTGGACGCCAGGAACTTTCCCAATCCAGTCGCTTTGCGGCGGGCGTTGTCGAAAAAGCCGCTGTAGCTGTCTATGCGAGGGTCGGTCCCCTTGCGAAAGATCCAGCGAATGCGGTCCCGGCGCAGCGCCTTGACCAACTCTGCGCCCCGGCTCCCGGCGACGCAGTGGTCAGGCCAGAGGACCTGCTGCAAGCCGTCCAGTTCGATCACCTCGCCCGGTTTCCTGCCGGGGTGACGCGAGGCGAAGCTTCCGTGATCGGGCGGATGCCAGTCTTGAGTAGCCAACACCAGGTCGAAATGCTCTTGCAGCCGGTTGGCCAGAGGAATCACTTCATCCCCCGCGGGAACCGCCAGGGCGCCCCCCGGGCAGAAGTCGTTCTGGAGATCGACCATCAACAAGGTTTTCATCGGCAGCGCGCTCACCTTTCACCTGGTCTTCTCTTTACGGGTCTTTCCAACTCGCGACAAGACTTGCTCAAAACGCCGTTCTCTCTCCGGATCGGAGACGTGATCGAAGTAAAAGAGCCGATAGCGCCGAAAATCACTTTCGAGTTGCTCGGGAAGGAGGGTTCCGGCCCTTTCCAGATACTCGTCCAGCCGGGCCGGGAAGCTCTCGAAACGAGCCCCTCGTTCTTTCAAGCTCTCCATCATCGCCGGGTCCCAGTGAAGAAGAAAGCCATTCACTTGATCGAGTTGTATTTCATGGATCGGGATGTGTCTCTCCAGGCTCAGCTCTTCGACCGCTCCCGCATTGAAGATGAAATGGACCTTGCGCTCTTCGATCAAGTACTCGGCGCCGGGGAGCTTTTCGTGCCCCACTCGCCGACGTTCCTCCAAGGGTAGACGGGCGATGTGAGCGTCGGTGAGACCGTAACAATCGATCACGACGGGGATGCGCGCCAGATAGGCGATGCGCGCCTCCGCCCCCAGATAGGCCATTCGCACCGGCAAGCCGTCGAAGTACTTCTTCAAAGCCGCGGCACGGTCTTCGATCAGGCGAACTCGCTGCGGCGAATAGTACATCCATTCGTTGGCGATTCCATGATGCCAGTTCTCGGCGGTCACGGGAGAGGGAGTCAGGGCGATCCCCAAGGTCAGCAAGAGAGCGAAGGCAGCGGCCGCCGGCGCGCGAACTGTTGAGGCCGCCACCAGCAGGATTCCCAGTTCGAGCAGGATGAGGAAGAAGGGGGTGGCCGGGATCAGCATCCGGGCGAACATGAAATCGCCCCCAACGCGCATCACGTAAAAGCTGTAGGCCAGTGCGATCGAAGCCGCCAGCAGAAGCGGCTGCCAGTTGTCGCGGGCGAAGTTCCTTTTGCGAGTCAGGAGCCTGACCGCGATCAGCAGTGGAATCACGAAGAGGAGCGCCCAATAGCGCCAGAAGTAGAGGCTTACGTATTCCCAACCTTGGGAATACCAGGTCAGATTGGCCGACTTGGCGTAATAGGTGTTGGGCAGGAGCTGCCCGTAGTAGCTCAGCCTCCAGGCCAGGAAAGGGGCAGCCAGAAGGCTGAAGGACAAGGTGTAAGCCAGCGCGGAACCGATGGGTCTTCGGTACGCCCAGAGGATGTACAGGCCCATCACGAATGCGGGAATAACGCCATCCTGACGGGTCAGGAATGCAGCTCCCATCAACAACCCCGCGCAGGCCGACAACCTCCAACCCGCCTCCTCGCGGGACACAAGAAAGTACCCCGCCAGCAGAAGGAAAGTGAACAATGAAGTCTCCAACCCGCTGCTGGCGTAGATCTGCCAGTCGGGATGGAGCGCCGCTGCCAGAGCCGCGATGGGCAGCCCGCGCAGTTTGGAATTCGTTTTCTCCGCGAAACGGGAATGGAGCCGCAGAAGAAGCAACAGGGAGCCGCCGAAGGCGCCAATGCTCCAGAAGTCGGCCCAAGCCTCGGCGGACAGGCCCAGCCACAGACCGACGGCGGACCAGAGGGTCCAAAGAAAATTGGTGTAGCCCTCGACACGCTCGCCGGGGTTGAACACCAGACCGTGGCCTTCCACCAGGTTGCGGGCGTAGCGAAAGGTGATGAAGGCGTCGTCGCAGGTCCAGCGATAGAGCACCGCGAAGAACACTCCGGCCGCCACGATCAACCAGGCCAACAGACGCCCGATTCGGGGAGACAGCAAAGCTCGTGATGGTATTGCACCGCCCGCGGATCCCATTTCGAGTGGAGATTATAGTGGCTTTGGAAAATCCCGAGTGGCGACAAGCGACCGGCAGAATCTCGTTTCGCTATTCCCGATACCGGTCCCGAGCGGCAAAAGGAAGCTCACGGCTCGGGTTCGATCCGATAGACCCGCAGATCCATCTGGTGTATAACCCCTCGGGATGTTTGACGGCTCGGCCCCTGGCCGGGACTAGCACCGGGAGTTGGGATGCAACCTTTGCTCGATAGCCTTCTTCTTTGGACCCAATCCATTTCCGACTGGATCTGGGGTCTCCCCATGGTCGTGCTGCTGTTTGGAACCGGGTTGCTTTTGACTTTCATGACCGGCTTCGTCCAGATCCGCAATTTCGGACAGGCCCTGCGAATGGTGCTGCGGGGCGCCATGGGCCTCGACAAGGAGAGCGGTGACTCGGGCAGCGGCGACATCAGCCCGTTTCAGGCTTTGATGACGGCCCTTTCGGCCACCGTGGGCAACGGCAATATCGCAGGCGTGGCCACGGCCATCGCCACGGGAGGCCCCGGGGCGGCCTTCTGGATGTGGATCACGGCCATCTTCGGAATGGCGACCAAGTACGCGGAGGCAGTGCTGGCCATCAAGTTCCGTTTGCAAATGGAAGACGGGACCATGGCGGGCGGCCCCATGTACTACTGCAAGTACGGGATCAAGAACAAGAAACTCGGTGCCTTCCTGGGGACGTTTTTCGCCATCTGCGGAGGGATCACCGCCCTGTTCGGGACGGGCAACATGTTCCAATCCCAACAGATCGCGTCTGCAGCCCATCAGCAATGGGGTGTCTCCCCATGGATCATGGGGCTTTTGATCAGCAGTCTGGTGGGAATGGTGATTCTGGGCGGGATCAAGAGAATCGGGGCGGTTGCCGAACGCCTGGTTCCCGCCATGATCGTTTTTTATTTTGCGGGAGCGATGCTGGTCATCATCACCAACATCTTCGACGTCCCGGCCGCCATCCTGCTGATCGT